>JAGIAB010000190.1 GCA_017745135.1 Flavisolibacter sp. | reverse complement strand
AGAATGGTAATTTGACAATAGTAGCCGATGAAAACAGAAATCATTCATTTTTGGATGATACAACCCGTATTATAAATACTATTTTCCCAAAAAAAATTCCCACCATTGTAGAAGTAGAACTTTTACCAAGTGTACGGATTGATGGAATAGAGGAATACTATAAAGACGCAAAACACAAATCATCATTGCCCATTATACTTTTCCCTTTCGTTGAAAAGAATTCAGCCAACCAAACTGACACTACATTTCATTTAGGACTTATTTCAGGCCAATACTTTACAGGAACATTTAAATACAAAAGAAAGAAGTATGAAGTTGCAGTTAGAAACTCTATGCTTCCCTTTATCAATTATAACACCAGGCATTTTGATATAAAATTAAATTCCTTTAACGGTGATTCTTTTTCGAAAAACACTGTGCCAACATATCACTTAGGGGACAGCATAAAGTTAGGCAAGGCTACTTTTGTAATAAAAGATATTTCGCCTTTTTTAGAACATATTACTATGAAAAGGGCCAAATGAATATAAACTGACTTACAGTAAATAGTAATCGCTGGTACTTATCTTGATAGTAAAGGATTTTGTTTTAGTAATTCTAGAAAAACGGATTAATGAACTCAAGCGGCGGGGGGGCTACTAAGTAGACACACATAAAAAGGTCTCTCTGCCACGCACAGGGCTCGGAGAGAAGACCCCGGGCGGACAGTAAGCTTTCACTCCGTAATTCTCAATAAAAATCCCTCTCGTGATGCATTATTTTTTCGTATTCCTTATTTACATACCAGTCCAGCGACCAGCGTCCGCTTCCTACGATCATGAAATAAATAATGAGTACGAGGGTCAGCACCGCAATCCCCAGTTCTGAAAACCCCTGGAAAATATTTAAGGCAATTGCAGCAATCAATACCGGCAGGTTAATGATGCAGGCAAAGCGGGTAAGCAATCCTGTTGCCAGCAATACACCACCGAGTATATAAGCAGCCAAAACATAGTGCGACAGCAAGGCCATAATAAAATTACCGAAAGGAAGTCCGCTCATTAAATTCATCAGCTTATCCATATTACCGGCAAACTCCACTCCTTTTATTACCAGGACTAATCCCAGAGCCATACGTACAAAATCCAGCCACCGTGGATGGTGCGTTTCACTCCAATGTTCAATGCGTTCTACATAGTTCATAACTGAAATTTTTATCAGTGTCTCAGTTTATATATTTCAGCCTCACCCCAATAAATCCTCTAATGTTATGAGAGTCGTCCAACCCCTCTCCAAACTAATTCCATTTCCTTTTTCCTTCTACTTGAGGAGAAGGTGGCACGCAGTGCCGGATGAGGTGGAGAGGGGCGGCAGTGTCTCCGAATCCCGATAGCTATCGGGACGAGAAAAAGTTGGGGTGAGGCTGAAAGAAATCGAGACACCACTGAAATTTTAAATGAGCAAATACAAGCCTGATTAAAGTTAGAAGCAGTAATGGTTTTTGATTATGACATTCGTCACTTACCCGTCTGTTTTCGGTAACATTTGCATAGATTTTTAAGGGAATCTCACTTGCACAAGATCAATTAAGCTAACTTGGCGACATTAATTTCTTCCAAAACCAATTATTGATGTATGCATAGAAGAACCTTTGTAAAAAATACCGGCACTGTTGCTGCCGGCACCTTGATCGCTCCTCAAATTTTCGCTTCTTCATTCGCTAAAAAACGCGTAGCCATGGTTGGTACCGGCGACCGCGGAACAGGCATGTGGGGTGTTCCGGTTATGAAAGAATTTGGTGAGCTTGTTGAATTCGTTGGATTATGCGATATCAATCCCGGACGTGTGCAAACGGCAAAGCAATTCATGAAAGTGAATTGTCCTACTTATACCGACTTTGACAAGATGATGAAAGAAACCAAACCGGAGATGCTCATTGTAACCACCGTCGACGGTACACACAACGAGTTTATTATAAAAGGAATGGAATACGGGGCCAACATCATCACTGAAAAACCAATGACTACTGATGAAAAGAAATGCCAGCAAATACTGGATGCGGAAAAAAGAACCGGCAAAAAAGTAAGGGTCACTTTTAATTACCGTTATTCACCGCATCGTCAGAAAATATATGAGCTGTTAAGAGCCGGAGCCATCGGCAACATTACTTCCGTTGATTTTCACTGGTATCTCGATGTGTATCATGGTGCCGATTATTTCCGCCGCTGGCATCGCCTTCGCAATAACGGCGGCTCACTGTTGGTGCATAAAGCTTCGCATCATTTCGATCTTTTGAACTGGTGGCTGGAATCCGATCCGGAAGAAGTATATGCTTACGGCGCTTTGGAACATTACGGAAAGAACAATCCCTTCCGCCATACGCATTGCCGTCCCTGCCCGCATAAGGACCAATGCAAATTTTATTTCGATGTCACCAAAAACAAAAAATACGTCGACTTCTATGTCAACAATGAACAGTATGATGGCTACCATCGCGATGGTTGCGTGTGGAGAGAGGACATCGACATTTTTGACAAAATGGCTGTGCAGATCAAATATGCCAACAAGGTACAGGTGAGTTATTCATTAACTACTTACTCGCCTTACGAAGGTTATCGCATTGCATTTAATGGCACAAAAGGAAGACTGGAAGCCTGGATTAAAGAAAGGCAGCCCTGGCAGGAAGATGCCTATGATGAAATACAACTGACTACCAATTTTGATAAAAGAGAGATCATCCGTATAGGGAATGACGAAGCCGGGCATGGCGGCGGTGATTTGCGTTTAAGAAAAGATATTTTCAATCCTCAGGGAAAAGATACGTACAGGCAGGCAGCTACCAGCCGTGATGGAGCCCTGGCTATATTGGTCGGCATTGCTGCAAGAAACAGCATCGATACAGGAAAGCCGGTAAAGATTGCTGATCTTACCACGTTAAAACCCGGGGCTGTAAAACTGTAATTAGTATTGCTGACCTGATTGAGCATAGTTGTTGTAGTTCTTCCTAATCTAAAACATTCATTATGGAAGAAAACATCAGGGAGCAACAGCAGCCTTTGGGCGGTTCAGCGCAACAGGATCAAAGCAACGATCAAAGGGATCAAATACAGAATACTTCTAGGGAGGAACAACAGGATGAAAACCCGCAAAGAGGATCTGAATGGAACAATTACCGGACAAGGGAACTGAGTGATCCGACAGACAGCGGCGAAAACCCCGGCAGCGAAAGAAGTCAATAAATAGTTGTGAAACCCCGGAATGTCCGGGGTTTTTTATTTTCATGATCCAAATCAAAATTTATTGGACTGATATTTGCGTTTTCGCAAAATCAATTTTATTTTGATATTCAATTCTCCAACTATCTAAAAAAACCTGGAATGAAAGCCGCCTTCAGAAAAATCACCACCCTTAGCAAGTATCCTGTACTTCGCAACGTATTCTTTTCTTTTTTGTTTATCCTGTTTTTTGTTTTTGTATTGTATATATTGATCAATAGTCCTGCTTAACTGCTTTGAAAGCAGGCAAAACTCTTCGCCACCGTGTGAAATAGGGCGTACATATGCCCGCTCCATCCTGAACTTCACTTCAATTTGTGAATAAGACGGAATAAGTTCGACTATTACTGTATAGTCCGCAACAACAATTTTCTTTTCAAATAACCATCTTCCCTACTTCTGCAAACGCCGTCAATAACAGTTGAGCAGACAAATCCCCATTATGCTTTTCAGGGCGGACAGTATCCATTCATCAAAGTGCAGGATATTTTCTGACAATAGAATATAAGAAGAGAACAGCAGCATCTGCTACCTTTTAGAGCAGTGTCTCTGTTTGTATTGTTTCAACCTCACCCCCATTAAAACTCTAGTGTTATAGGAGTCTCCCAACCCCTCTCCACCTCATCCGGCCTGCGGCCACCTTCTCCTTGAAGAGAAGGAAAAAAGGTGCTTCGCGAATTAGTTTGGAGAGGGGCGGCAGCGTCTCCGAATCCCGATAGCTATCGGGAAGAGAATAAGTTGGGTGAGGTTGAAGGAGATCAGGTATAACCTTTTTGGCACATTCTTTTTACAATAAAGGTCAGTCTCTATTGAGGAGGAAAAAATTTATGATCGTTACAGAAGAACAAAGAAAGGAAGCGCATGCATTTTATAAAGAAGCACTGGATATCTTAAACGAAAGCGGTGTGCCTTTTATGCTGGGTGGTGCGTTTGCCATGTTTCACTATACTGAAATTTATCGCGACACCAAAGACCTTGATATTTTTTGCAAGCCAAGTGATTACCCCAAAATACTGAAATACTTTGCCGACAAGGGCTACAAAACCGATTTGTATGATGTACGCTGGTTGGCCAAAGTGTATAAGGGTGAATATTTCATTGACATCATTTTCGACACCGTAAATAATATTTGCCGTGTGGATGATAGCTGGCTGGATCATGCAACAAAGGCAAGGTTTGTGGGTGTGGATGTAAAGTTGTTAGCACCGGAAGAATTGGTGTGGTGTAAATTGTATGTCGATAACCGGGAACGTTTTGACGGCGCCGATGTCAATCACATCTGGTTGAAAACAGGAAAAAATTTCGACTGGAAGCGGCTCCTGTTCCGGATGGATCCGCACTGGCATATTTTGCTGGCGCACATTTTAATGTTCCAGTTTTGTTATCCTTCCGAGTTTCATGAAATTATTCCAAAATGGTTGTTTGATGAATTGATCCGCCGGGCCAATGAACAATACGACCTGCCTCCTGCCTGGGAAAAAGTTTGCCGTGGCCCCATGATTGATCAAACGCAGTACGAGATCGATATCAAGGAATGGAATTATAAAACCTACACCATAAAAACCGTTTAAGAATGGAAGATGCACCAACGAAAACAAGGATTGCTGCGGTGGCTGATGTTCATTTTAAAGAAGGCGACAAAGGAAAATGGACCGATTATTTTAAAGAGGTTTCGGTAAAAGCAGATATGCTGATCATTGCAGGAGATTTAACCGATACCGGCGATGAAACCGAAGCACAGGTATTGGCCGATGAATTAAAATCCTGCACCGTTCCTATTGTAGCGGTGTTGGGTAACCATGATTACGAAAAAGGAAGACATAAATTAATTCGCCAGATCTTATTGAAACAGGGTGTTCATGTGCTGGATGGTGAATCGATTGTAATTAATGATGTAGGCTTTGCCGGTGTAAAAGGTTTTGGTGGCGGCTTTGACCGGCACATGCTTTCTTTTTTTGGAGAAGGCGCCATGAAGGCTTTTGTGCAGGAAGCTGTGGATGAAGCCCTGCACCTGGACAGGGCCTTATCAAGACTGGACCAGGAAAACAGGGACATAAAAAAGATTGCGGTACTGCATTACTCCCCTATTAAAGAAACTGTTGTTGGCGAGCCCGAAGCCATCTATCCTTTTTTGGGATGCTCCCGTTTAGCGGAACCACTCAATCGTCATAAAGTAGTAGCCGCATTTCATGGACATGCACATATAGGTTCTTTAGAAGGACAAACCACGGACGGCATTAAAGTGTACAATGTAGCCAAACCTATTTTGGTTAAGGAAGGATATAAATGCCCGTATTATTTGCTGGAGGTGTAATAAAACTATCGGATTAGTTTAGTGCTTTGGTGAAGGGATAATAGAAATGAGGCTTATGCTATTTCCCGCACCGTTCGCAATTGAAATTTATGTATTTTGTTGCAAGACGATACGTCAAGACAACTGTTAGGCGCAACTGCACTATTCATTTAGTTTGAGGTAATCATGCTGATTTATTCAAAGAGACCACATTCGACGAGGAAATACCGGGTGAAAGATGATGTTTGGGCTCCCTACATGCTAAAACACATCAGGCAAGTCAACCTTCAGGATAGACGAATGACGCTTATTCGTGACGTGGTGAAGATGTCCGGTAATAAAACATATTAAACCTGTATGAATTTAGAAGCGATAGAAGCAAAAAGCATTGCTATGATAGTCTGGAACACGGAGAAAGAAGACGATGTGCATGTCTATTTAGGAAAGCTGCAAAATGTAAACGGCGAATACTTTTTCATTAATAAAGAGAAAGGCTGGAAAGTATTGCTAGATGAGGAACAATTATCCTGTATTCAAGCCGTATCAAACGACTTAAAGGAAATGTTATTGAATGCCGATTATGCTTTGTCCATGAGCATGGGTAGCCTTCCTGAAGCCGACGATAAAAGTACCTATGAAAAGACTGGTCTAAAATGGAATAACTGACCTATTGCCTTCAGAGGAGCACCGCATAAGAGTTCTTTTAGGTAAAATGCTGAAGCGGGGAC
>JAGIAB010000018.1:7435-19018 GCA_017745135.1 Flavisolibacter sp. | reverse complement strand
ACTTCCTCCAGGTCGTTATGCTTGCCGCTTACACGCAAACATTTTTGAGTATCGGCAATGCGGGGGTAGGGTGCTTGTTTATTTCCTAAAAAATAATCTTTGAATTGATTCATGCCCGCGTTGGTGAACATGAGGGTGGGATCATTCTTCACAACTATAGGTGCGGAGGGAACGATTTGATGGTCTTTTGATTTAAAGAAATCTAAAAATTTATTACGGATATCTGTGCTTGTCATAATTGAATGTGCTAATGTGCAAATTTGCTAATGAATAGAACTGTTGCGCAATTGTAAAGTTGCTTTGCATGTGGCGAGTAGAATTACTAACTGCACACGAGTGCGACGCAAGTAAAGCTTCATAGTAGTAATGGCGATTGGTCCATACTGCTATTTCACTTCTCAACAATTGGGTTGATTTTTGCAATGGATGCGCTTATTTTTGTCAGCCTCTCCTTAGCGGAGGCAAAGGTAACAATTGAGTTGCTTGCAATTATTCAATTCAGATGAAGAAAATCAAATACTATTACAATACGCATACGCTGCGCTACGAAAAGCTGGTGACTCCCTTCAGGGTAAAGCTTTTGAGGGTATTTGCTTTTTTGGCTACTGCTTTTGTTACGGCCGCTCTTATTTCTTATTTCGCTTTTCAATTTGTAGGTTCTCCAAACGAAAAATTTCTTCGCATTCAAAACCAGTCCTTGCAGGAAAACCTTGATGATTTAAAGGATTCTGTTCTTCAAATTCAATTGAAGATGGGAGAATTGGAACGAAGGGATAATGCGATTTATCGCAGCATTTTTGAAGCCACTCCTTTGCCGGATAGTGCCCGTGCTAATTTTCTGGAAAAACAAAAAGAAATTGCAAGGGTAGAAAGTATGAAAGACAATGAACTTATCCGGTCCATCACCACCTCTCTTGCCGGTTTAAAAAACCGCATTGCTGCACAAAATGCCTCTTATAAAGAAATTGGTAGCTTGATTGCAAACAAGGAAAAATTATTAGCTGCTACGCCGGCTATTCAGCCTGTAAGTAACAAAGATCTTGATCGTGTGGCGTCAGGATTTGGTTATCGTATCGATCCAATTTATAAAACAGTAAAGTTTCATGCAGGGTTGGATTTTACGGCGCCACAAGGAACGCCCATCTATGCAACTGCTGATGGGGTTGTAAAAACTGCAGGCTTCAGCGATGGAGGTTATGGAAATCATGTTGTGATTAATCATGGCTATGGTTATGAAACTTTGTACGGTCATATGTATCGTGTAAAGGCAAGAGTAGGGCAGCGGGTTAAGCGTGGTGATCTTATCGGTTATGTGGGAAGTACAGGTAAATCAACAGGCCCGCATTGTCATTACGAGGTTCATAAGAATGGTCGAAAGCTCGATCCGGTTTATTTCTTCTATAATGATTTGAGTCCTCAGCAATTTGATGAGCTACTGAAAAGGGCAAGTGTATCTAACCAAAGTTTTGACTAAGTCTGAACTGGGATGAATGGGATGTTTGGGATTGCTGAGAAGATGATGCAAACATTTCTCAAAATGATTCAAAGGTCAAATTCTCAAATTATTTCCACAAAATCTTTTCAATCTAGCCAAATCTTGGTTGGGATACTTATATTTGAAATGCAGTCATGGATAAATCTTTAAGTCAAATAACTTTTGAATTTTTTGGACGGCCGGAAGAAGAAACTAATAATGTTCTTCCACTGCCAACCAATTTGCAGCAGGCAAATTTGCCTCCGCAACAAAAGCCAAAGCCTGCAAGAGGAAGGAAGGCACTAAAAGATTTTGAAGCCAATGCGGATCAAATAGAAATTCCCGAAGACGAAATTCTTTTTCAAAAGCAATATTATTCCATTGGTGAAGTGGCCGGGATGTTTAAGGTCAACACTTCTTTGATTCGTTACTGGGAAAATGAGTTTGATATTCTTGAACCCCGTAAAAATCGTAAGGGCGACCGCTTCTTTAAGCCAAGCGACGTTAAAAATCTTCAACTGATTCACGATCTTTTGCGCCGCAGAAAATTTACCATTGAAGGCGCCAGGGATTATCTCAAAAAAAATAAGCAGGCGCAGGCAAGATTTGAGTTGATACAATCCATGCAGAAACTCCGTTCTTTTTTGCTGGAGTTAAAAGCCAATTTGTAACATCTTTTAACACCTCGCTACTTTTTTCCCGTTTTCCCGGTCTTAATTTTGAGGCTATAATTTTTTGTATGAAGCAAATTTTAATAGCGGCGTTCGTAATTTTTTCTGTTCAAACAGCATCGGCCCAAACAGAAGTTACCCGCGAAGCTGACGGAACCAAAATTGTAAAAGGATTTATGACCAAACAGGAATTGGCAACCGACAGTGCTTTTACCTGGTATGCCGAAAACCAGAAAGGATATACTCCCGACCAAAATGCTTTGCAACAGTTAAGAGCCAATAGAGACTCAATAAACATAGTTGCTTTTGGCGGTACCTGGTGCGGCGATACCAAATACATTCTTCCTAAGTTTTTTGTTTTGGCAGATGCGGCGGGCCTGTCGCCTGACCGTGTGACTCTATTGGGTGTTGACCGCAGCAAAAAAACGATTCAACACTTATCTGAAGCGTTTGGCATTACCAACGTTCCCACCCTCATTGTGATGAAAAATGGAAAAGAAGTAGGAAGGGTAGTGGAGTATGGACGCACCGGTCTTTTCGATAAGGATCTGGCAGAAATACTTGGTAAAAAATAAAATGAATTCAATTAAAAATACTGATCCCGTTTTACGACGGGATTTTTTTATGAAGTCAACTTCATAGCTACTATGAATCGCCTCTTGCGTCGCACTCTTTTACGTTCAGAATTTCTATTGAGCACTGTGCAAGTGTCCTCTCACAAACGACGCTTCGAAATCAGGTTAGCTTAAATTCTGAAATCAAAATCCAGAAGGGATGGCATTACTATAGAATAATTGCAACAATTTATTTTTTTAAAACTCCGAAGGAGTGACATTAGATTTCGAACTCTGAATATTTTTTCTGCAAAAAAATATTGGAACAATGTTTTAAGATTTCTAATGTCACTCCTTCGGAGTTTAGATGATTATTGATGAATGTTTGTGGCTATAGTAATATCACTCCTTCGGAGTTTGGCTTTCGGAATATTCTCATCGTTATAGCAATGTCTTTATGCGCTGTTGATCCCTGACAAGAGGTCCAATGCGGGATTTTAATTTTCTTTCTTATTGCGAAGAATTTATTTGTACTACTGCTTTCAATATTTATTTTTCAGGGAACACGGATGAGATGGATGCTCACCATTTTTCCGTGTACATCCGTTCAATCCCTGTCATCCGTGTTCTTTTGTATACACCCGAAAGTTTACGATTGAAAGAGCACTGCTTACTTCACTGTAATGGCAATATCTTTTCCTTCAGCCGCGATTTTTATTTCCAGCCGCTCCATGGTTTGCAGAATAAAGAAATTAAGCTTCTGTTTTATTGAAGTGAATTCGCCCCATGGAATATTGGGGGTAAAGAATTCAATAAAAACGATAAAAGCCTGTACTCTTATATCGTTGAACAGAACATTGCTGGATTGTATTTCCCGGATCGTTGCCAGGTATTTTCTAACTTCTTCTAATAGCTGTTGAATTTTTGCCGGTGAAGTTTTCAGATCGATAAATAAATTGATCTCGCCGCGTATTTGCGATCGCCGCGTAACGTTATCCAAAATACTGTCCACCATTTGCTTGTTTGGTACTGTTACATAGGACTTGTCGGAGGTTCTTATTCTTGTGCTTCTCAATCCAATTTTTTCAACATTACCGGCAACGCTTTGCACTTTTACAAAATCGCCGGTGGTAAATGGCTTGTCAAAGAAAATAACAAAGGAGGCAATCAGGTTTTCAAGACTCTCTCTTAAAGCCAAAGCAATAGCAGCACCAACAATACTTAGGCCTGTCAGCAGGCTGCTGACATTATAATTGAAAGCAAAATGGAGAATGAGCATTAAGGAGATAATGCCGAGGATCACTTTCAAAAAATCACGGAAAAAAACCACCAATTGGTTATCGGCCTGGTCGGCTGTTTTGAGAGCTCTTGCTTCCAGAATTGATGCAATAAAATTAATTACACGGAACAAAAGCCACGTTAGCGCAATAATTTGTATGGTAATACCAATAGAAAGGAGAATGCTTTTAAGAGGATATTTATAAAGTGTAATATTCAGCTCTTCCGGGAACGTAAGCCTGTAAAAAGCGACAATAGAAACAGTGATCACCAGGAAAATTCCAAGCGGGTGTATAATGAGGTCAACAAATTTTTTCTGATCAAAGGTTTTCCAGGTTCTCCTGAAAATTTTGGAAAGAAGGATGGCGAGGTATTTTGAAATGATCCTGTTCAGCAACAAAACAAATACAATCACACCGATCACCCACAAATAATCCCAGACCGTATTGTCAAAAATAATTTTATCCATCCTTCAACTTTGCGATAAAATTATTGATTAATCAATAACGATATTGATAGACCTGGACGCTGTTGTCGGAGAAGTTGACCAGCTTAGACGGAGTAATGAAAGAATGCAGGTAAGGTGTAAAAAAGGGAGCTCTTTTTTGTGTTTGCAGTTGTGTTGATGAATTAAAAATAGTAATGAGCTCACCCGTAGCACTGATGATATTGTTGTTGGCAATGGCAATGGTTTGCCAGTTTTTTACCGGTATTTTCTTTTTGAAAGAGCCATAATTATCGAAAACAAAAACACCATTGGCGGTATCCGCCAGGTATACGAGGCCATTATCACTTATGATTTTTTGAGGGGAAATTGACTGATTAAAGGCTGTTCTGAAATCGGCAGTTTCCAAAAGTCGGGTTCCCTGGTTATCTATCTTTTTTAATTTATTGTCGTACTCATCAAACACCCAAATGTTATTATCATAAGAATTGCCAATAGCAGATGGATTGAGCACAGAAAATTTTTTTAAATCCAAAACGGATTGATTGGCAAGAAAACGATCAAGAATGACCACCGTTGAAAAATCCTTATAAAACAGCAAAAGCTTCAAAGGATTTGAAACATCAATGGTGTAGAGCTTACCATAGTTTTTTGCCTGGTTGTATACACCAACAGAATCACCGGTAGCATTTAGTTTTTTGATTTGTCCTGTGGAAGAAATGATGTAAAGATTATCCAGGTTATCCATTGCCACATCAGCAATAGTGCCTGTGTAGGTTTTGAGTAAGGTGAACGTGTCAGTATTGGGCTTTTGCGCAAAAGAAGTTTGCACAAATAACACAGCGGACAGTATGATCAATAAAGCTTTCACCAGTTTTTATAAATTTTATCTTCTTTGCCGGTGTATGATTTCAGTTCCAGGCATTTTCCATCAAAAACAGCGTACGTGCAAAAATTCATCCATTCTCCAAGATTGATATAGCGGCTGCTATCGGATAGACGAAAATCTATGGGCAAGTGTCTATGCCCGAAAATAAAAAAATCAAAATGTTTGTGTTGGAGTACTTCTTTGCTATGGATTAAAAGCCATTCTTTATCCTCGCCCATAAATTTTTCTTCAAGACCGTGATCTGCTTCACGGCTTTTGCGGCTTGAATAATTGGCTATGCCCATTCCAATGTAAGGCGGAAGTATTCCAAACAGCCATTGACAAACCGGGTTCCGGAAAATTTTCTTCAGCCTTTTATAGCCATGGTCTCCAGGCCCTAATCCGTCGCCGTGCGCCACTAAAAAACGCTTTCCATTGAATTCAAATTCTTTTTCTTCAAAATAAACAGGAACATTCAGCTCTTTTTGAAAATAATTTTTCATCCACATATCGTGATTGCCTACGAAGAAATGGATGTGAATGCCTGCATCCGTTAGTTCTGCAATTTTTCCAAGCAAACGAACAAAACCTCTTGGCACTACTTTCCGGTACTCGTACCAGAAGTCAAACATATCGCCTACTATAAAAATGGTATGGGCGTCGTTCTTTATTTCATCTAAAAATTGAACAATGAGTTTTTCCCTTTCTAAACTGCGCTTGGCATCAGGAGCGCCTAAATGAAAATCGGAAAGAAAATATATTTTTTTACCTGGTGGAATTTGCATGAATATTAACTGAAAAGTTCCTGGACAACTTCTTCTTTTGTTGTGCCTAAATGATTTGCTACATTACCAAGAATTGCGGACAGCGTTCCAATTTTTAGTGGATCGTGATTTGGTATGGTTATATGGTGCTGACCTTTCAGGGTTGTAGTTAATCTGATATGACTTCCTTTCTGCCTTTCAACTGAATAGTGGTACTTGTTTAATGCTTTAACCAATTCAGAGGCAGAAAGATTGCGGGGAAGTTTCATAGAGTCATAAGTTCATCTTTAACGATATGTAGGCGAATTAAATTTGGCAAATTTTCCTCATCAAAATGACACTCAACTGCTTCCTTGATATTTGATTTAACTTCTTCCAAAGTTTCCCCCTCTGTGAAAATACTTTCACCCAATGCCTTTGCTACGAACCCGCCTTCTGCAGCTTCTTCAATAAGAAAAATGATTTCTTTCATGGAAATAAAAATAGTCCAAAAAATGTGTAGATAAAACTAAACCTTGTCCTCAACAACAAAACAATACACTTCTTTTGGGCCATGAACACCAACAACGAGTGTTTTTTCAATATCAGCAGTGCGGCTTGGGCCAGTAGCAAATGTTATTAAAGACGGCAGGTATTGACGGTATTTATTCTTTAATCCATTCAAGCCATCCTTGATATCGTAAACCAATTGCGATGTGGTAGCTATACAAACATGCACAGGCGCATACACACTTGCAATTCTTCCCTGGTGTACAGAACTCATTACAATACTCCCTGTTCTTGCAATTAAAAACTCGCAACTGGTAATGGAAGCTTCGCAAGAAACAATATCATTGTGAATGCTGTTTGGCGGAACAATTCCTTTCCATTTTTCCTCTTCGCAATAAATTTTTGTCCACTGGTTTTGGTAACAAAGCTTATTAAAGCTTTCAACCAACTCTTTTTGATCTAAACAAAAAACAAATTTTCCCTGTAAGGCTGTAAACTGTTCTGCAAACTCCACGACCAGGTCTTGCTGTTGCGGTTGAAAAACAGATTCCGCTCCCTCGCTTTTTGGAAAAGGCAATGGCGTTGGATGTGCCAACGCCATGCGTATTTTTTTTAGAATATTATTCTTAGCTATTGAATTACTCATTTCGCTGCCGGGGCTTGATTGGTGATGTTCGGATCGTATGGGGGAACACCTTCGCTGATACCGCCTTCGGGATGCTTTTCGGTTGGATCAACATCCAGCAAATGCTTATCCTGGAAAGGACGAGGACCAATCAGTGCTTCTACATCACTTTGGAACAAAACTTCTTTATCCAGCAAAGCTTCCGCTAATTTTTCCACTTCTGCTCTCTTTTCAGTCAATAATTGTTTTGTTCTGTCGTAAGCATCGTCAATCAGTTTGCGAACTTCTTCATCAATCAACCTTGCGGTTTCATCGGAGTAAGGTTTGGTAAATGAATTGTCCTGTTGAGGATCGTAAAAACTGATATTACCAACTTTCGGATTCATTCCATATACAGTAACCATTGAATAGCCGATACGGGTGATCTGCTGCAGGTCATTTTGTGCGCCGGTAGAAATTTTTCCGAAGAAGATTTCTTCACTGGCACGGCCACCTAGTGTCATACAGATCTGGTCGTTCAATTGATCGGTATTATATAGGTATTGTTCTTTCGGAGTGTATTGCGCATAACCCAAAGCCGCAGTTCCCCTGGGAACAATAGTTACTTTCAGTAAAGGATAAGCATGTTCCAAAAACCATCCGCAAATTGCGTGACCGGCTTCGTGGTAAGCAATGATTCTTTTTTCATCAGGAGAAATGATCTTGTTCTTTTTCTCCAATCCACCAATTACCCGGTCTACTGCATCCTGGAAATCGCTCATGTCCACGGCGGCTTTATTTTTTCTTGCAGCGATCAAAGCGGCTTCGTTACAAACGTTGGCAATATCGGCACCTGCAAAACCTGGCGTTTGTTCAGCGAGTTTATGAATGTCTACTTTTTCTGAAACCTTAATTGGTTTTAAGTGCACTTTGAAAATTGCTTCACGGCCTTTTACATCTGGCTTGTCGATTGAAATTTGCCTGTCGAAACGGCCCGGACGCAACAAGGCAGTATCTAACACATCCGGGCGGTTAGTAGCTGCCAGAACAATGATACCGGTATCGGTTCCAAAACCATCCATTTCAACCAGTAACTGGTTCAGGGTACTTTCACGTTCGTCATTGCTCATCATCATATTCTTACCACGGGCACGGCCAATGGCATCAATTTCATCAATGAATATGATACAGGGAGCTTTTTCTCTTGCCTGTTTGAACAGGTCGCGAACACGGCTGGCACCTACACCCACAAACATTTCTACGAAATCAGAACCGCTCAGGCTGAAGAACGGAACCTGTGCTTCACCGGCCATTGCTTTTGCCAGCAAGGTTTTACCTGTTCCAGGAGGGCCAACCAACAAGGCTCCTTTCGGTATTTTACCACCGAGCGAAGTATATTTTTTAGGATTGCGAAGGAAATCAACGATCTCCATTACTTCCACTTTTGCTTCATCCAATCCGGCAACATCGGCGAAAGTGATGTTGACTTTTGTGCCTTTATCAAAAAGAGTAGCTCTTGATTTTCCAATATTGAAGATGCCTCCGGGACCGCCGCCACCGCCGGCGCCGCCGCCCATTTTGCGCATTAATAAAATCCAAAGACCAATAAAGATCAAAATCGGGAGTATGGTTTGAATGATGGGACTGAACCAATTGGCATCATTTGCTGCATCTTCAATTGGCCGTTGCGTGGTTGGATTATTTTTGTAAAACTCACGCATATCATCTTTAAAAGATTCAACAGAAGCGATCTTGAAAGATGCGTGATACTCATCATTAGCTTTTAAGTTCTTTTCAAAGCTGCCTTTTCCCTGCTCGTTCTGAATACCGGTTTCGTTCAATTTTACGCGAACAACATTACGGTTCGATACAATTGTGTATTTGGCTACTTCACCTTTGCGGATTAAATCTTCAAACTGGCTTTGATTGATATCAGATGTAGTTGAAGAAAAATTGAACAACTGCATTCCTATCAGTACTGCAAAAATGATGGCGTAGATCCAGTAAATACTGAAACGGGGGCCTTTACGGGGAGAATTGTTTTCACCATTCTCGTTGGGTCGCTGGCTAAACCTGGGAAGCTTTGACTTTTCGTTCTTGTTATATTGTTCCTGTGGCATTTTTTATTAGTCTTAAAATCTTGAATGGTGCAAGTAATTAAATTTTGTCGGAATTATTTGTGGGCAAATCTCACATTTAACAAACAGGCTCATAAGTTGTGTTCGGTAAGCTCAGCATCGCTCCACATTTCCTCCAGTTTATAAAATTTTCGCTGCTCAGGCATCATAATATGAACTACAATATTTACGTAGTCTAAAATGACCCAGTACATATTTTCCTTTCCTTCATAGTGGTAGGGAGATTCGCTGCATTTTTTCTTTACTTCTTCCTCAACAAAATCGGTAATGGCCCTGATTTGCGGCTGGTTGTTGGCCTCACAGATGATGAAAAAATCTGCAACGGCCTCATGTATTTTCCTCAGATCGAGTGATACAATGTTTTCACCTTTTTTTTCCTGGATGGCTTTGATTATGGTTTTGAAAATTTTTGAATTTTTGTTCAGTCGGGCGACGCCTTTTTTCCGTTTTGCCAATACTTCTAATGGTTCCAAATATTAAATCGGTTTTTTGTTTGAAAATAAAGTGCAGCTATTAAGGTTCTAACAAATAATCAACGAGTTTGTTTCTTTGTTCAAAATTATCGATTAATTGTCATCTCCACATCCAATAGGACAACCTTTTATAGAACTGCTATCAGTTGAAAGTACCAACAACTATGCCATGGGGCTGGCACGTGCAGGTATGGCACAACACGGTACCGTGGTGTTTTCTCATGAGCAAACAAAAGGCAAAGGGCAACGCTCTAAAGCATGGGTTTCGCAAAAGGATATGAATATTGCCATGAGCCTCCTGGTTGACCCCAAAAAATTAAACGTTTCAGAGTTATTTCTGCTGAGTATGATGGTGGCGGTTGGTGTAAGGCAATTTTTTTTGAGTTATATAGAAGAAGGCATAAAAATCAAATGGCCGAATGATATTTACTGGCGTGACAGAAAGGCAGCGGGAATTTTAATTGAAAATGTATGGCAGGGAAGTGAATGGAAATTTGCTGTGGTTGGAATTGGAATAAATATTAATCAAACCGATTTTGGAATGTTGAATCCAAAAGCAGTTTCCCTGAAAGGGATCACAGGAAAACATTTTGATCCGGTTCTGCTTGCAAAGGAGTTATGTAAGATTTTAGACGAAAAATACCAATTACTGACTTCTGATCCTTCACAAATTATACAACAATATAAAATCCATTTGTACAAATTGAATGAGCCGGTAAAACTAAAAAAGGGCAACCGTGTTTTTGAAGCAACATTTACCGATGTTACGCCCAACGGGCAAATGGTTGTCCGTCATGCCATTGAAGAAAGGTTTGATGTGGGAGAAGTGGAATGGCTGATTAACGGCGGATGAATTTTTCTTCATAAGGACAGCGGACCTCGTACGAAAGAGATAAGGTTTTGTCGATATGGAAACTGGCAAATAGCTCGTCGCCTGTTGTTAAATTGAAAAAACGTATCCTGTTGGTGCCAATTACTTCATACCGGTCATAATCCTGCAAAAAACTGTAGTTTGGCTTAGGGCCTAAAATAAAGAGGCTGTCTTTTTCTTTGAACTGAACTGAGAATTCTGTTCCGTATAAAATAACTGATGAAGTATCGCCGGAATTGATCTGCGTAAGTGTCCAGGTGCCGGTAAGAGAATTAGGCTCTTGTTCTTTGCTGCAACCTATTAATAAAACAAGGACCAGGAACGGAACGATTCGTTTCATAAGTATGGATTCGGCTGCTAAAATAATAACCAGGCAAAGTATATCCTAATCTTCAGTCCAGGTTTTTATTTCGATAATTATAGCCGACAATTAATACCTGACAAATCGATCGCCACATCCTTCAATACAGGCAAATGTTAAAGTGAGTTCGGTGTCAGAATTAAAAGAATAGTAAACAGCCCGCAGGGAGCCATTTAAAGGCGGTTGAAATTCAATACTATTATCAGAATTAAGGTGGTAGCTCGAAAAATTCGAATAGAAGTTATCGTTAGAGATCAGTTTTCCATCAGCAGTAAATTCCAGTGTTACGGGTTGTTCCGGACGGTCAGGTTGCCAACTGCCACCATTGCCAGGATTTACATACACCTCAATTCTTTTCCATTTTCCAACCAGCTCATAATGGTGCTTTTTGAATTCTTCTTTATTGCAGCTAATAAATACAGCCAGGAAAATGAATAAAAGGATGCGCATCATACCAGGCTTGACAATAACTAAAAACAAAACGTTGCAGCTTACTTTAAAATTTCTTCTGCATGGGCTTTGTTTCTGGGTCGAAGGAAGATTTTAGAAATGATTCCTTTTTCGTTCACAACAAAGGTGGTGCGGTGTAATCC
>JAGIAB010000018.1:0-7425 GCA_017745135.1 Flavisolibacter sp. | reverse complement strand
GTGTAATCCCATATATTCCCTTCCATACAATTTCTTTTGCCCCCACACTCCATATTTGTCGATGATTTTATGATCGGGATCAGCGATTAGCGTAAATGGCAGGCTGAATTTTTCTTTGAATTTTTGGTGGCTTTTTACATCATCGGGACTAATGCCAATTATTTTGAAACCATTTTTCGTAAGCAAGCCGTAATTATCTCTAAGATTACAAGCCTGCACAGTGCAGGTAGGAGTGTCATCTTCGGGATAGAAGAATAAAACAACTTTCTGTCCTTTAAAATCACTTAACGATACTTTATTTCCATCCTGGTCAATGCCCGTGAATGCGGGTGCTTTTTCGCCTTCTTTTAAATGTGTAGCCATCAGGGGCAAAAGTAAAAACTTAAACTAAGTTGTGCTTATCTAGTTACATTCCATGATTTGGTAGTAACATTTCCTGCCGCATCTTCAACCGTTATTTTTAATTCATGATTACCTCTTGGGAAATGTTCATCAAAACTGTAGATCCATGTTTTGCCTTTGTCGTTGGTGAATAGCAGCCACTGTCCGTCCAATTCTGCACGAAAACTTTTTATGGTATTGAAATTATCCTGAGGTGTAAATACAATTCTGGTTGCTTTGGAAAGATCGGTCCCGGGTGCATTAATGGTTGGAGGTTCTTTATCGATGAAAAGCTGGTAGGTTCCAAACTGGCGGAATTTAGCGGTGTACCAACCGTTTTGCCATTCTGCTTTTTCAACGTAAGTGCGGGTGCCAGAAACATTTTTGATAACAACTTTATCTCTCCATTCTGCCGGAATGGTCCCTGTTGGTTTGATGCGGACCGTTACAAAATCATGAGATGGAATGGCTGCGCTTAGAAAATTGAAAACGGGTGAAACGGCATTGGCAGCTTTGTTATCGGTTTCAAAAAAACGAACGGTGATGGTGTCATAGATCGTTTTTTCTGTAGTAAACAATTCAAAATTATCCCGCTCAAAAATATTGACATTGTTTGGAAGAAATCGTTCGCCATTTGGTAAGTTGTAAAGCCTTCTCAAACTTTCATCATATTGAACGCTGAATTGAATTTTGGAAGTATTGCCATTGGCATCTTTTACTTCAATTGCTACCTGATGAGATGCATTGTCGTTTAAGTAGATAATGCCATCGCCGTTGAAGGTGTTATACGCTACATCTCGTGCGCCGGGTAAAGGGGTTATGTGTTGTACAGAACCGCCTTTTGATTTATAAGGATAATCTAATTGTGCATTCATGTACCGTGTATCATTATAGCTAATGTCGTCCAAAACAAACTCTGAAACCGGTTTCCCGTCCATTGAAATTTTTGCACTGTAAATTCCATTTGGATTGGTCATTCCGCTAAATTGGTCAATGGCACCAACGGCAAAACTTATTTTATTCGAACCCACACGAATCGAGTTACCAGGGATCGTGTAAAGACTCCCGGTTTTTCTTAGCGATAACAGTTGCGGTGTTTGTTCCCATGTGCTTTTATTCCGGTCATACATCGCCAGTCGCGTTAAAACTGGCGGCACCGCATCAGCAATGGGAAATTTGAACAGCAAAGGATTCAAACAGTTTTCAGTTTGGGTGTCTCTTATTTCAAAATGAACGTGAGGGCCTTCGGAGGCGCCGGTGCTTCCGCTCAATCCAATAACATCTCCTTTTTTTACAGGAAATAAATTAGCAGGAAGAATCAAATTTACCTTCCATGATTCCTGTTCATATTGCTGCTGCTTTACATAGCTGGCCAGTGCAGGGAAAAAAGAATTCATGTGTGCGTACACTGTGGTGTATCCATTGGGATGATTGATATAAATGGCTTGTCCAAAGCCACCCGGCTCAACTGCCACCCTTGAAATGTATCCGTCTGCAGCAGCACGTACAGTAAGATTGACTCTTTGCTGGGTACGAATGTCCAGTCCCATGTGCCAGTGATTGGTCCGTATCTCTCCAAAATTGGCAACGAGTTGCATGGGAATATCCAGGGGATGCCTGAAATAATTTTGAGGATAGGATTGGGCGTTCGGGAAAAAAGGGAGCAAAAAAACAATAAAAATTACCAGGAGCCTTTTCTTCATCATACTTCGTTTAAGCAAGGGAACGTTATGTTCAAACCCGATTCGGGATTAACGGGCACAAAATTGGTAACTTAACAGAGTATAAAAAATTAAATCAGTTTTAAAATTTCCGTTATGAGTGTAAACAGTAAACATCTTGCTACCTTTTTATTGGGCGCAGCCGCTGCATTTGGTGCATACAAGTACATGAAGATGACGGATGAAGAAAAAGAAAAATTAGCCAGCGATATCAAGGACAAAGCAAACAAGCTCAAGGATTCGGCCATGGATGCCGAAAAACAGGCCATGGATTATTTTAATGAGCTGAAATCCAAGGGCGCCGATGCCATGAAGGAATACATGCCTAAAGTAGAAGAGTTTTTTGAAGGTCTTTTTAAAAGTGGAACGAAGGCCACAACTTCTTCCACATCCGGCAATGGCGCTCCTGAAGGCTCAAATGCGGTATGATATTTTATTACCGTTTATTTAAGTACTATTTTTTAATCTTAAAAAGAAAACTATGACTCGTAAAACAAGTATTGGCTCGCTGTTGTTACTTGGTGCGGCAGCCTTTGGAGCTTATAAATATTCAAAAATGAGCGATCAGCAAAAGAAAGATTTATTGGATAAAGGCAAGAAGCTCGTAAATGACAACCTGGGTGCTATTAAAAACCGTTTTGGCGGACAAAATGCACCTGCCGGAAGCTCAATGGGCTCCAATATTTAAGCTTATTTTCCATTTCGTGAAAGAGGTGTTGCCGGTGGCAGCACTTTTTTTATTTCTTTTCGTGAAGAAAATGTTGATTCTAAATTTCCTGATTCCTTTACTTTTGCACCCCGAGCAAAAGCTCGGCTTTTTTATATCCGCACGTTTGTAAAGTTTGACACATGCCAAGAGACAATTCTATAAAATCTGTTTTGATTATCGGTTCGGGCCCTATTATTATTGGCCAGGCTGCTGAGTTTGATTATTCCGGAACCCAGGCTGCACGCAGTTTACGTGAAGAAGGAATTAAGGTGATTTTGATTAACAGTAATCCCGCCACCATCATGACCGACCCAATGATGGCCGACCGGGTTTACCTCCTTCCTTTGACGGTTGAAAGTATTGAGCAGATTCTGGAAGAAAACCAGATTGACGCCGTTTTACCAACAATGGGCGGACAAACCGCTTTGAACCTTGCCAAGGAAGCCGAGGATTTGGGCGTTTGGGAACGATATGGAGTGAAGCTGATTGGAGTAGACATCAAAGCTATCGACAAAGCTGAGGATAGGGAGAAATTCCGTCAATGGATGATCCAGCTTGGCGTACCTGTTGCTCCGGCAAGAACAGCCAACTCTTTTTTAGAAGGAAAAGAATTTGCACAGGAAATCGGCTTCCCTCTCGTAATTCGCCCTTCCTTTACACTTGGTGGAACGGGTGGCGGATTTGTTCATGGCGCCGATGACTTGGACGAAGCCTTGCAAAGAGGTTTGGAAGCGTCACCAATTCATGAAGTACTGGTAGAAAAAGCGGTTTTAGGTTGGAAGGAATTTGAATTGGAATTGTTACGCGATAGTGCCGACAATGTTTGTATCATTTGTACGGTTGAAAACTTTGACCCCATGGGTGTACATACCGGTGACTCTATCACTGTTGCACCGGCTATGACCTTAAGCGATACGGCCTTTCAATTGATGCGCAATACAGCCATCATGATGATGCGTGACCTCGGCAATTTTGCCGGTGGATGTAATGTGCAGTTTGCTTTGAATCCGGCGAATGAAGAAATCATTGCTATTGAGATCAATCCCCGTGTAAGCCGTTCATCAGCATTGGCGTCAAAAGCTACAGGTTATCCTATTGCCAAGATTGCCGCCAAACTTGCTATTGGTTACACCTTGGATGAATTAAAGAATCCAATCGTACAAACTACTTCTGCATATTTTGAACCTGCCCTGGATTATGTGATCGTAAAAATTCCCCGCTGGAATTTTGATAAGTTCAAAGGTGCAAATGATACACTTGGATTGCAAATGAAAAGTGTTGGTGAAGTAATGGCCATTGGAAGAAGTTTTACGGAAGCCATTCAAAAAGCTTGTCAGAGTTTGGAGAATAATGCAATTGGTTTGGGTTATTATGGAAAAAGCGGCATGAGAGCAGAGGAGTTGCTCGAGTACATGAAAACTCCAAAGTGGGACCGGATTTTCCGTATCAAAGATGCATTGATGCTAGGCATCAGCGTTAACACCATTTCAAAAGAGACAGGTATCGATCGCTGGTTTATCTATGAGATCCAGAAGATCTGCAACATAGAAAAGGAGTTAAGTAATTATTACCTGGAAGAGTTGCCAATAGAAGTGTTGAAGCAGGCAAAGATTCATGGTTTTAGTGATGAACAAATTGCGAAGATCATTAACGATGCCTCCGAAGAAGAAGTGTACGAAAAAAGAAAAGCAGCCGGCATTACAAGAGTGTACAAAATGGTAGATACCTGCGCTGCAGAATTTGAAGCCAAAACGCCTTACTTCTATTCAACGTTTGAAGAAGGGCATACCAACGAAAGTAAGGTTAGCAACAAGAAAAAAATCATTGTTCTTGGAAGCGGCCCCAATCGTATCGGCCAGGGAATTGAATTTGATTATTGTTGTGTACACGGTTTGTTGGCCATTAAAGAATGTGGATATGAGTCCATCATGGTGAACTGTAATCCTGAAACAGTCTCCACTGATTTTGACATGGCTGATAAACTTTATTTCGAACCGGTTTATTGGGAACATTTGTGGGAGATCATTGAGCATGAAAAACCGGAAGGTGTGATTGTTCAATTAGGCGGACAGACTGCATTGAAACTTGCAGAGCGCCTCCATCAAAAAGGAATTAAGATCGTTGGAACTACCTATGATGACATGGATATTGCCGAAGACCGCGGCCGTTTCAGCGACTTGCTGAAAGAACTAGGAATTCCTTATCCTGATTATGGAACGGCATTCAATGTAGACGAAGCTGTTGAAGTAGCGCATCGTGTGGGTTACCCGGTGTTGGTTCGTCCAAGCTACGTATTAGGCGGACAAAGAATGCGCATTGTAATCAATGATGAAGAACTGGAAAAAGCGGTTATCAGTTTATTGAAACACATTCCCGGAAATAAAATTTTGATCGACCACTTCCTTGACCGTTGCCAGGAAGCCGAGATCGATGCCATTTTTGATGGTGAAGATTTTCATGTAATGGGAGTTATGGAGCACATTGAGCCCGCAGGTATTCATAGCGGCGACAGTAACGCAGTTCTTCCGGCCTTCAATCTTCCGCCATTGACGGTTACTACAATGGAATATTATGCGGAGAAGATTGCAAGAGCCTTGAACATAAAAGGCTTGATCAATATTCAGTTTGCCATTAAAGATGGTAAGGTATATGTGATTGAGGCCAATCCGAGAGCCTCCCGCACTACGCCATTCATTGCAAAAGCATACGGCATTCCTTATCTCAACATCGCCACAAAGGTGATGATGGGAGAAAAGAAATTAAAGGATTTCAGTTTTGAAAAGAAGCTCAAGGGATTTGCAATCAAAGAGCCTGTATTCTCTTTCAATAAATTCCCTAACGTGAACAAAGAGTTAGGTCCCGAGATGAAAAGCACTGGTGAAGCGATCCGGTTCATCAAGGACTTAAGAGATCCTTACTTCAGACAATTGTACAAGGATAGGAGTATGTATTTGAGTAAGTAATCCCCCTGTCCCCCTGAAGGGGAGACTTAGGTCGGAGAGAGTTTTGGTAGTTGGTAGTGGTTTAATGGAAAGAGGGCTGTGGTATGAGGTCAGAGGTCGGAGATAAGAAGTCAGAAGTAAGATGGTGCTAATTTATTTGAGTTAGTTCTTCAAAATAAGAAGGGCGATTGTGTAACGATCTTCATTGCTACTATCAACACTTGTTGTGTCACTCACTGCAACGTTCTGAACTTTATTGATCATTATACAAGTATCATCATTGACATTAAGCTCCAGCGGAGCGAAATGTTAGTAGAACAGAGAATCACCCAAATGAATTGCGGCTCCGTAGGAGCCGAACATTACGACCGACGAATAAATGAATGTTTGATAACAATAGGAACAGTTGTATAAGCAAGGGCTGTGCACGGCTTCCCTCTCCATCTTCGATGGAGAGGGAGTTAGAGGGTGAGGTGAAACTCGCAACAAAAGAAACTTGTTTTCAGTAATGACGCTTCAA
This sequence comes from Flavisolibacter sp., assembly GCA_017745135.1. Classification (GTDB taxonomy): domain Bacteria; phylum Bacteroidota; class Bacteroidia; order Chitinophagales; family Chitinophagaceae; genus Flavisolibacter. Next base: position 1,152 of record JAGIAB010000018.1, on the reverse strand, counting down.
TTGTGTTGAATAGAATTTCAGCCGTACACGAGTGCGACGCAAGAGACGATCAATAGTAGTAATGGACGTTTGGTTCAAAAATAAAAAAGCCTCAGCAAGTGAGGCATTAAGCAAATAGTTCTGTTGGTATTTTCAAACTAAAACTTAGGACAATTTAGCTTCTTTGCGTTGGGATCAACCGGTCGTTTAATGTAGATCAGGGAAAATTCAGCACCACCTCTCAAATTCGATGCAGGCTTCAAACCGGAAATATTCACATCATACGAAGCACCAAACCTGAACTCTCCAAACTCTAATCCAACATACGGAATTACAGCATCGCCAAAACGGAACCAGCTTCCAATGTATAAATTTGTTGGGCTCCATTCATCGGGATTAATGTTCAGCATATAGGCTCCGCCAATTACTGTGTTAATAGCATTTGCCTGCCGGCTGTGCATAGCGCTGAAATGAAATGCATTGTAATCGCCAAGCGGAACCATTCCACCGCCTTGCAAGGTTAATCGCGAAGCCATGAAATAATGGCCGGTATCGCTAAACGTTTCTTCATGACGGTTGATGTGATACATAGAACCGCCGAGATAAAAATTGTTAGCTCCGTCGGTAGTACCGTTATAGAAAAAACCGGCATTCAGGTCGAAATAAGAAAGGTTCAAACGATAGTTTGAAAAATCTTCAGTGGTAAGGCCGGTAAATCCGTCAGACCTGAGCATATCTTCAAACTTCAACGCATCTGTATTCAAACGCTTGTTCACGTAGATTCCCTGGAATCCTAAACCAATCTGGTGAAAGCCGCTTTCATCTAATGATTTATGATAAGCCGTTGACAATCCTAAATAATTATGCTGCAAAACGCCATCGCCACTTTTATCTGTCAATCCTAAAACACCAATTCCAAATTGGTCGTAGTCGGGAATATGGTTTTTTAAAATGCCTGCATCAAAGGAGGCGGTGTATGTTCTGAATGCATTATTGATAGAAGGCCATTGGTTGCGGAAATTCAGGGCAAGGCGATAGTTTCCGTCAAACTTGCCGGTAAGTGCCGGGTTTAAGGTAAGTGGTGAAACAAAGAACTGGGAAAAATTCGGGTCTTGTGCTTTTCCTAAAAGGGTAGCGGTTAAAATCAGTCCGGTTAAAAAAAACTTTCTCATT
>JAGIAB010000189.1:2963-6282 GCA_017745135.1 Flavisolibacter sp. | reverse complement strand
GTTCAGCGCATCAGCGATTTTTATTACTCCTGGGGCGCCGATGCTGCTGATTTTAATAAAGATGGTAACATCGATATTGTTGCAGGTGCTTACATTTACTTTGGCCCTGATTTTACTCACTTCAAAGAAATTTATCCTGCTATTGCCGTAGGACCTTCAAAAGAATTTACTCCTATCAATCACCAGTTTGCTTATGATGTTAATGGCGACGGCTGGCCTGATGTGATCACCGGGTGGACGGTGCCAAAAGTTTACATCAATCCGAAAAACGAATCCCGGCGTTGGGATAGCTATGAGCCTGTTGGCAGAACGCAAAGTGAAACAACTCTTTTTACAGATATTGATAACGATGGTAAACCCGAATTGGTCTATGCTTCGCAAGGACAGTTTCGTTATGCAAAACCTGAAGCGGCTTCAAAAACCTGGACTGAATATAATATTTCAGAAGGAGGTTATGCGTTAGCCCATGGTATTGGAACAGGCGATATTAATGGCGATGGCCGCATTGATATCTTAGGCGCTACCGGCTGGTGGGAACAACCTCAAACTTTAAGTAAAGAAAAAACATGGAAATATCATCCCTACCCGTTTGGTCGCTATAAAAACAGGGCAAGCAATATTGGAGGTTCTGTAATGGCGGTTTATGATGCCAACGGAGATGGACTGAACGATGTGGTCACCAATTTAAATGTGCATGGTTTTGGTTTGGCCTGGTTTGAACAAAAAAGAGATGCTGCAGGCAACATCACATTCGTGCGCCATATGATCAATGACGATTACTCTCAAAAAAGCGTAGGAGATGTTACTTTCTCGCAGGCGCATGCAGCAACATTTGCGGATGTCGATAAGGATGGCGTATTGGATTACATTGTTGGTAAACGTGTGTTCACTCATCTTGATAATTTGGCTGACCCCGATGCCTACGGTCCGCCTGTGCTTTATTGGTACCGTACAGTCAGAAACAAGAATGCACCCGGCGGCGCTGAGTTCGTTCCTGAACTCATTCATAACCGTTCAGGGGCAGGTTCGCAAATCACTGCCATCGATTTAAACAAGGACGGAGCAGTAGATATTCTTACCTCTACCAACCGGGGAACGTTTATTTTTTGGAATACGCCGGGTTATAAAAAAGTGCCTGCCGGTACAAGTACATCCCCTGCAAAGAAGCCATAATCTTTTCATTTAAGGTTTAATTATAAACAAGCATCCTCCTCTTTTGGGGAGGATTTTTATTTAAGCTTAACACGATTGCCGAATGTTTTAGCGACCTTTGCGCCCTTCATGAAAGCGAAAACACTTAAAAAAGACAAGGTTAATATTATCACACTCGGCTGTAGTAAAAACATGGTTGACAGCGAAGTGTTAAGCGGGCAGCTTAAGGCCAATGAAATTGATGTGGTGCATGAAAACACAAAAAAAGACCACAACATTGTTATTGTAAATACCTGCGGCTTTATTGATAAGGCAAAAGAAGAAAGCGTCAACACCATTTTAAGCCAGGTGGAGTTGAAACAAAAAGGCAAGCTGGACAAAGTGTATGTAACCGGCTGTTTAAGCCAGCGCTATCGTGAAGATCTTGAGCAAACCATTCCGGAAGTAGATGCCTGGTTCGGCACCATGGAATTGCCGCTTATTCTCAAAAAATTTGAAGCCGATTATAAAAGTGAATTGCTTGGCGAACGTTTGTTGGCTACGCCTCAGCATTATGCTTACCTGAAAATTTCAGAAGGTTGTAACCGTACCTGTGCTTTTTGTGCCATTCCGTTAATGCGTGGACAACACTTGAGCCGCTCTATCGAAGACCTGGTAAAAGAAGCAGAACATTTGGCTAGTCGTGGTGTGAAGGAGATCATGCTGATTGCACAGGAACTAACCTATTACGGACTGGACCTGTACAAAAAAAGAATGCTCTCTGATTTGCTGAAACGCTTAAGTGATGTGAAAGGCATTGAATGGATTCGCCTGCACTATGCTTATCCACATAAATTTCCATTGGAAGTTTTGGATGTTATGCGTGAAAGAGAGAATATCTGTAATTATCTCGACATGCCTTTGCAACATGTGTCAGACAATATGCTGAAAGCAATGCGCCGCCAGATTACAAGGGTGGAGATGGAAGAATTGTTGCAGCAGGTTAGAGAAACGGTTCCCGGTATTTGTTTGCGCACAACTTTGATCACCGGTTTCCCCGGCGAAACTTTAGATGATGTTGAAGAATTGAAATCATTTTTAGAACAACAGCGATTTGACCGTGTTGGAATCTTTACGTATTCGCATGAAGAAAATACTTCGGCTTATGATTTAGCAGATGATGTTCCTGCTGATGAAAAGCAAAGAAGGGCAGAAGATATTATGTCGGTTCAACAGGAAATCAGTTATGAAAAGAACCGGGAAAAAATCGGTCAGACTTTCAAAGTATTAATTGATAAAAAAGAAGCCGGTCGTTATATTGGCCGTACCGAATTTGATTCAGTTGAAGTGGATAATGAAGTGATCATTTCTTCTGATAAAAAATTGCAGGCTGGTAATTTCTATAATGTTCAAATTACAAAAGCTTTTGATTACGATTTGGAAGGTGAAGTTGTGAATTAGGAAAGGCCTAATTTCTTTTCGACTGTTTTTTGCCTTTTTATCCATTTCGGAATAGGTTCAGGATAGAAGGTGACCTCTGTTTTTTTCCCTTTTTGTCCAAGCGATTTGGCCAAGGCATTACTCAATCTTTCCACCGATTTGTTTTTTCCTAAAAGCCTCTCTGATTTTTTTTGATACAATTCTTCAAATGCAGCAATTCCTTTTTTAATGGTCTTCAACTCATCTTCATACATGGTTAGTTTCCGGTAAATGATCATTAATCGATTGTAGGAATATTCTTCATGAGGCTCTGCTTTAATAGCTCTTTCATAAATTTTTGCAGCTTTTTCCAGTTCGTTATTCTCTTCAGCTTCTTTGGCTTCCGATATTAGTTCGTGATAAGATTTTGCTACATGCAAAGCCATAACTGTTTTTGGAATCACTAACAAAAACATGCCAATATATAAGTCAGTCATTTATCTTGCAACAATGATATTGAGACAAATTCCTTCGACCAGCGAAATGATTCCTGTTATTGGCCTTGGTACCTGGCAAAGCTTTGATGTAAATCCGTCTTCTGATCTTAAGCCTTTAAAAAAGATTCTGTCAACAATGAGAGAGGCAGGTGCTAAACTCATCGACAGCTCACCTATGTATGGAAAATCAGAAGAGATTGTTGGATCACTTACGGAAGATGATGTAAACAATTCATTTTTTTATGCAACTAAAGTGTGGACAAGAGGGAAAG
>JAGIAB010000189.1:0-2953 GCA_017745135.1 Flavisolibacter sp. | reverse complement strand
GGGATAGAGGAAGGCATCCGGCAGATGGAAAGTTCTTTTAAAAAGATGAAACGTTCTGTCATCGACCTTATGCAAATTCATAACCTCGTTGATTGGAAAGTTCATTTAGCAACATTGCAGAAATGGAAAGAAGAAGGAAAGGTTCGATACGTCGGCATCACGCATTATATGGATTATATGCATCGTGAGCTGGCCGATATCATTCAATCACAAAAGATCGATTTTGTGCAGTTCAATTATTCGATAGCCAATCGTCATGCTGAGGAGTTTTTATTACAAACTGCTGCAGATAATGGTGTAGCAACTTTGATCAACCGGCCATTTGGTGAAGGAAATTTATTCCATATGGTGAATGGTAAAGCGCTTCCACCATGGGCAACTGAATATGGCATTGAAAATTGGAGCCAGTTCTTTTTGAAATATATTGTTTCACATCCAGCCGTTACTTGTGTTATTCCCGCTACCTCCAATCCAAAGCATGCAGAAGACAATATGAAAGCAGGTTTGGAACCTTTACCAGGTGAAACAATAAGAAAAAAGATGATCGCTTTTATGAAAGAGCTTTGATGAACGATAGCGGAGCAACTCAAACTTTTGTTTCCTCGAAACTAAGTTGTGTTGTTTCTTCTTTTACCTTTTCCTTTTCATTCTTCAGCACTGAATAAGCAATCAAGGCACTACCCAGCAATAAAATTGATCCTAATAAAAAAGGCGCTCCTGAGAAATGAATAGATGCATCTGGTTTAGTAAACCATGCAAATAGATTGGTCATTACCAGCGGCCCAATGATCGATGTTAAACTCATCAGGCTTGTTAATGCACCTTGAAGCTCACCCTGCTCATTGCGTGGCACATGACCTGCAAGAATGGCCTGCAATGCCGGACCTGCAATTCCTCCCAAACAATAAGGAATCATAAATACAAACATCATCCAGCTTTGATTGGCGAATGCAAATGCCAGCATGCCCAATGCATAAATGGAGAGTCCGATGTAAACGCTCTTTTCATTTCCGATCTTTGGATTGATATAACGAATTAATACGCCCTGCACCAAAAAGGTCATGGCGCCAACTACACCGAGCGAGTAACCTAATTTTTGTTCGGACCAGTTAAAACGTTCAATGTTGATATAAGTCCATGTGCTTTGCAAAGCATGTGCAGCAATGTACACTAACACAAGTGAACCCATTAAGCCAAGCACTGAAGGATATTTTTTCAGATGTGTGAGCGATCCTACAGGGTTGGCTCTTTTCCATTCAAATTGCCTGCGGTTTTCTTTTGATAAAGATTCAGGCAAAACAAAATAACCATACAAGGCATTGAGCAGGCAACAAGCTGCAGCCACAAAGAAAGGGACACGCAACCCAAAATGCGCAAGCAATCCGCCCAGTGAAGGACCAATGATAAAACCCAATCCAAACGCTGCGCCTATCAAACCAAAATTTTTTGCACGGGCTTCCGGGCTGCTGATATCAGCTATATAAGCAGAGGCTGTTGTAAAACTGGCGCCTGTAACGCCGGCAATTACGCGGCTTAAAAACAACCACCAGATGGTTGGTGCAAAAGCCATAAATAAATAGTCGATCCCAAATCCAACCAATGAAGTAAGCAATACGGGCCTTCTTCCATATTTATCACTTAAGTTGCCAATAATCGGTGCAAAGAAAAATTGCATGACTGCATAGATCACTGTAAGAATTCCTCCCCATTGTGATGCCTGGCTGATATTGCCGCCGGTCAGTTGTTCGATCAATCTTGGAAAAACAGGAATAATGATACCAAGGCCCGTCACATCAATCAACAGGGTGATAAAGATGAAACTCATGGCCGCTTTACGTGAATGGAGCATAATGCAAGGTTGGGCGGCAAAGATTGGATAAAAATGTAAAAACTAAAAAGTCAAAATTCATAAAATAGAACGGCCTGTTTTTACTTTTGACAGGAATAAGGATTCACTTAAATTGTTTTATGATACCGGAACTGCGCAATAAGTACAACGAAACTTTCAGTAAGGAAAAGTATGAGGCCTACATCAATGATCTCGCCAATATATATCCCGGTCACCTGGGCTTTCGTTTGGCAGAAACGCCGGTGTTTGTTCCAAAGGATTTTACTGCTAAGATGCTATCCGCTTGCGAAAGCATTATTGATGTTGTAACAAAACCCGAATACCATGAGCAGTCTGATAAAGCAATCCCTTCTCAACTGAAAGTGCCGAATGAAGATGCACACCCTCATTGCATTGTTTTTGATTTTGCCGTTTGTAAAAATGAAGGGGGAGAATTGGAGCCCCAATTGATCGAGATGCAGGGCTTTCCAACCATATTTGCCTGGCATGCGATTTTGCCCGAAGTACATGCAAAGCATTTTTGGACTCCTGAAAATTTTACTCCTTATCTCAATGGTTACGATAAAACATCCTACCTGCAATTGCTGAAGAAAATCATTATTGGAAACGAGCATCCTCAAAATGTCATTCTGCTGGAGGTCTTTCCACATCAACAAAAAACGAGAGTGGATTTTTATGCCACTGAAAATTTTTTAGGGATCAAAACAGTTGATCTGAATGATGTGATCCAGGAAGGTAAAAACCTGTATTACATCAATGATGGAAAGAAAACTTTGATCAAAAGAATTTATAACCGTGTAATTTTTGATGACCTCCTACAGCAATCAAAAGAAGTGCAGGAAAAGGGAAAAATATTTCAACAGGAGTTGAATGTTACCTGGGTGCCGCACCCTAATTGGTTTTATCGCCTGAGTAAATACACACTTCCATTCATCAAACATCCCTACGTTCCCGAAACTCATTTTTTGAATGAAGTGAATTTACCGGATGACCTCCAAAATTATGTAGTGAAACCTTTGTTCTCCTTTGCAGGGCAGGGTGTGATCATTGATGTAACGAAAGAAGAAGTGGAAAAAATTCCTGACAAAGAAAACTGGATCATTC
>JAGIAB010000188.1 GCA_017745135.1 Flavisolibacter sp. | reverse complement strand
GGAACATACAGTCCGGTGACATCATCACCGTACCTATTCATGGCAGTATGTTGCAAAACCGTGATAAGCTCATTCGCGTCAATAAACTTTTGTACGGCGAAGATGAAGCGAATGCAGCATACTGGGCAGACTTCATTTTGTGGCTTCTTGCCAATGTGCCCCAGTACAGAAATGGCAACCATCCAATTTTTTCATTCAACGCTTATTCACAAACCTCATTGGATTTTTATCCCTTTGGCACCATTCCTCCTAAAATTGCTTTGGGTGATGGCATTATTGCACCGTATGCAGACCTGGGATTTGGTGATGTAGCGCCACAGGCAATTTTTGCGCATGAATACGGGCACCAGGTGCAGTTTCAGAACGAAGTATTTAGCGGCGGTACTGCGGACCCCGAGTTCACACGCAGAACCGAATTGATGGCTGATGGCTTTGCAGCTTATTATCTTTCGCATGCACGAGGGGCTTCCATGCAATGGAAAAGAGTGCAGCAATTCCTACAGGTATTCTACAATTTAGGCGATTGTTATTTCGACAGCTATACCCATCATGGTACACCTGCACAAAGGATGGCTGCAGCAGAATGGGGATATCGTCTTGCTGATAATGCGCAGAAGCAAGGACATATTTTAACCAGCAGCCAGTTTATTGCATTGTTTGATGCAAGCTTACCTAAAATTTTAGGACGGTAGGTGGAACGCGATCACACCATCATAGTATTTTAAAACACAAAAAGCTGCAACAGCAGCTTCTTATTACTATAAAACGAAAATGTTCACGGGTTCAAAAACTTCTCAATCATCTCTTCTCGCTCAGCCTCAGCTTCATACTTTTTATATTGACGGTAAAAAAGTATGGAAACAAGCAGGGCCGCCGCAAAACAAAATTCATTGGCATTATTGATGATATAATCCGACCACATAAAAACCGTGTGTTAATTATTCAGGAACAAATTGTTTGCCACGGCTTTTCAAAGAGTACTGGCCGATCTTTCAGAGAGGGATTTTGTAGAGAATATTACCGAACTGTAAAATAGACAAAATCCAGTTACTCGGCAATCGTAAACTTACGAACAGCAAGGGATTCAAATAAAAAAAGCTGCTGCACACCAGAATTTAGAATTGTGAGAAAAAGAAAATGCACCGTTGAACAGTGCATTTTGATGTTATAATTTTTTAATAAACCTTGGGACTTTCTGTAGTTACGGCTGGATCTTTTAATGAACAAAGCCTTCTTCAGCTACTCATTACTGATTACTAATTACTTACTTTCCTTCAACACCATATCAATTGTAATAGCTGTTACTACAATGTTCATTTTATTCCGGTCTTCAGCATATTCGGGAATAATACTTACATGATATTTATCGGCAGACGTAAAAAACTCCTTTGCCACCCCTGCCCATTTTTTATTGATGGAGCCAATTTGAACGCCGCTTTGATCGGTGATGGAAAAGTTCCATGCTTTCCAGTCGCCGTTAATTTCTGCGATCTGTGTTTGGTTTGCATCAAAGATTTGAAACCGTGGTTTCAGAAAACGAAACTTTTGTTTGATATAGCCGGATACAACGCCATTGCCATCCATGATGGTGATCTTCGACATCCAGAACGTCCATCCACGATGAATACTTGCCAGCACACGTTCATTGGTATCGGTAACTTCCAAATGAAAAGGAAACATTGCTTTCTTTAAAAACAGCCGCAGCACCTTGTGCCACCCGGACACGTGTTGTGTAACCGTTCCTACCGGCAAACCCATTGGGTCATACACTTTGTAAACGTTATGAAACTTCAGGAACTGAACTTTCTCATCGATAAAATACTCATTGCTTTCAAAGAATTCAGGAAAGAATACAGACATAACAGTTAGTTTAATTTAGATTGGCAGCAAAGAAAATAGGTTTATCCTAAAAACAAAATCTTAAACGAAATTGTTTGCGAAAGATGTTTCGCTCAAAAGATGAAGGAATCACTTACCCTGATTATTCTATCTAAATAATTAGTTTTTTTGCAAACTCTTCCCGATGAATGATGAAATAAATAAAGAAGCCTCAAATCTAAGTTCTTCCTTTAAAGAGGCAGGGAGCACTGTCTTTGTTACCGGCGCAACAGGTTTCATTGGTTCCTACATCATTAAAAATCTTGTTGAAAAAGGATGCTCCGTTCGTGCCCTTCGCCGTTCCAACAAACTTCCTTTTTACATACCCGATGAAATTCTAAGAAAGGTCCAATGGATAGAGGGAGATGTATTGGATATTGTTTCATTGCACGATGCCATGGAGAATGCTGACGCTGTAATACATGCCGCGGCCATTGTTTCTTTCGCAAAGAGAGAACGGCACCGGATGTATCACATCAATGTGGAAGGGACAGCCAATGTTGTCAATGCTGCAATTGAAAATAAAGTCAAACGGTTTTTGCACGTAAGCTCCGTTGCTGCATTGGGAAGAACTACCAAAACCGAAACCATTAATGAACAGAAAAAATGGGAAGAGAATAAAAGCAATACCCACTATGCCATTTCAAAACATCATTCTGAATTACAGGTATGGCGTGGCTTTGCCGAAGGACTGGAAGGTGTTGTTATCAATCCCTCAACTGTTTTAGGTTATGGCGACTGGCATCAATCGAGTTGCGCCATTTTTAAAAATGCGTACAAAGAATTTCCCTGGTACACCGAAGGCGTCAATGGTTTTGTTGGCGTGGAAGATGTTGCAGAAGCAGCCGTTCGATTGTTGTTTTCAAACATCACACAAAGGAAATTTATTGTCAACGGTGAAAATTGGAGTTTTCAACAATTGTTCAATACCATCGCTGACGGCTTTCACAAAAAGCCCCCGCACAAAGAAGCCACGAAAACCATGGGAGAAATAGCCTGGCGGCTGGAATGGTTGAAAGAAATTGTTACAGGTAACAAAGCATTGCTCACAAGAGAAACCGCCAAAGTCGCTCATAGTAAAACTTCTTTCGACAACAGTGCCTTGCTGAATGCCTTGCCCGGTTTTGAGTTTACCCCTCTTCAAACAGTCATAAAAAACTCCTGCGAAAAATACCTTGACGCACTACAAAAAGGTATTCTTTCGTTATAATACAATTATCTTAGTCTACTTATGAAAAAACCACTTCTGGTCTTAAGCCTTTGCTTCATTACTGTTCTTTCGTTTGCACAGTTCACCTTTAGTGGCAAGGTTGTCGACGCCGAAACTAAAGAACCCCTGCAGGGAGCTTCTGTCTTTGCACAAAATACTACCAAGGGAACTACTACCAACAGTGAAGGAAATTTTTCTCTTGCCCTTGAAAAAGGCGGTTACGAAATCATTTTTTCATTTACAGGATATAACACTAAAACAATAAATGCCGAAGGCCACAACCAGGAACTAACCGTTGAACTCACTAAAGCCGACAACACAATGGCGGAAGTCGTCATCACAAGCAGTAATGAACTGGAAGATGGCTGGGAGCGATACGGCGATTTCTTTTTAAAGCATTTTATTGGTGCAACACCATTTGCCGATAGTTGCACATTGATCAACCCGCAGGCCTTAAAGTTTTTATACTTCAAACGAAACGACCGTTTGAAGATTTTAGCAACCGAAGCTTTACAAATCAGCAACCGTTCGTTGGGATACGATCTTCGTTATGAACTGGATTCCTTTGTCTATTTCTTTAAAACAGATATGAACTCTTATCGCGGATTGTGTTTGTATACAGAAATGGAAGGAACGCCCGAGGAACAACAGGTGTGGAAGAAAAACCGTGAAGAAGCCTATTATGGTTCAAGACTTCATTTTCTTCGCTCCTATTATGATAGCACTTTGAAGCAGGATGGTTTTACCGTAGATCTTGTATCAAAAACAAATACCAATAAATTTGAGCGGCTTTCCAATCCTTATGATACTGCTTATTATTTCTATGATGACTCAACAGGCAATGTAGATCTTTGGTTTCCGGTGAAGGCCAGTATCAGTTATACCAAAAAGCCACCGGCAAAAGAATTTCTGCAACAATACAAATTGCCATTGAACGCAAAGCTCCAGATCTCTTATGTAGATCTTTCAGATGGAATTACCATCAAGCCCAATGGATATTTCTTCGATCAAAAAAGCTGGGTGAACCAGGGCTATTGGAGCTGGAAGAATTTAGCAGATCAACTGCCTTACGATTACGAGCCTGACAGGTAAATTATTTACCGGCAAGATGGTGCTCTTAACGGCAGTTGTACCAGTTGTCTTCATCGTTCGGTAGTACCATGACTATCAGCACAGTTGCCGTTTCCTGTTTAGCGAAGGCTTAAGAAATTATACTTACTATAACAAGCAGCATAATGACCACAGCTATTACCTTGATAAACGATTTGATAGATTGGGAAGAAAGCAGTTGGTTAAACATAGATATCAATTTCCGCCGCAAAATTGCTGTAACGTTAAAAGGATATCCAAAAGAAATAGGCAGACCGGTTTATTTAGTCGCTGAAAAATAAAAGCAGTCAGATAAAAACGAACTGCCAAACAAAAAAGCTTCCCGGCCTATTTCCTGTCGGTACCTTTCATCACCTTATCCCACAACTCAGGAATCCTTTTAATCCAGATAAATTCTTTCTTCTTCACAACCGCATCTTCCACCGGCGATCCAAAATATTTTTTTCCTCCTTCCACACTAAAGGGCACTCCGCTTTGTGCATATACCTCGGCGCCTTTTCCAATGATAAGCGTTTTGCTCACGCCAACCTGCCCCCAAAGAATCACTTCATCCTCAATGGTAGTAGCACCGGCAACTCCCACCTGCGCTGCAAATAAACAATTCTTTCCAATCTTAGTATCATGCCCTATATGAACCAGGTTATCCATTTTAGTTCCAGCACCAATAACTGTATCGCCGGTTACGCCGCGGTCAATGGTACAGTTAGCTCCTATCTCCACAAAATCTTCAATTACTACACGACCGCAACTTTGCATCTTTTTATAATGAACATCGCGGTTTGTTTTTTTGTTGTAATAAAATGCATCGCTACCGATAACAGTCCCCCCCTGGATAATGACATTGTTACCAATCACGCAATGATCCATAATGACAACATTGGGATAGATAGTGCAGTTTGCTCCAATGCTTACGTGGTTGCCCACAAAAGCACCCGGCATTATTATAGTGTTCTCTCCTATAATGGCCGTATCGCTTTTTTGTTTGAACGAAGGTTCGAATGGACGATAATGCTGAACAATTTTTAAATACGCTTCAAAGGGTTCGCTTACCAATAACAAAGCCTTATGAGGAGGGAACTCTGTTTTCTGGTTAATGATGATATAGGTAGCTGGCGACTCAATACAAGCCTTGTAATATTTTGGATGATCTACAAATACAAGATCACCTTCTTCTACCATATGGATTTCATTAATTCCGGATGCTACACCCTCCTTCTCGCCGATAATCTCTGCACTTATTAGTCTTGCTATTTCAGTGATGGGAACTGGTTTTTCAAAACGCATGAAAAAAAATTTTTTCAAAGGTAAGCGGAAGAAAATGATGCGCCGGAGTATAAACCCAATTACAATTCTTCTTTAGTCATCATTGCAGTTCGATGTATGATAACTATACAAGCATGATGAAACATTGATGCAGCACGAATTCCAGACGAACGTCTTTCTATAAAAAATTGATGCATCATTCATGAGCATGAAACAGTTCACTCAAAAAACTTTGTGCAGCGTATTTCCAATCCACAAACGCATAAAAAAAATGTGAATAATTTTTACATAAATTTTTTTTAGTTAGAAAAAAATCTTTTTAATATTGTGTTGGGAAATTTAGTTTCCCGTACTTACTAACCCATCTACATATTAGCTCCGCATTCGCGGGGCTTTTTGTTTGTCCTCTTTTCTTTGCAGATAAATGAATTCAAATACCTTTACTTCATTCAAAAAACAACTACATGCTTAAATCAATGACCGGCTTTGGAAGAGTGGAAAAGAATCTAGGCGATAAAACTTTTTTAATTGATATCAAATCACTCAATGGAAAGCAATTTGAACTGCAGTTAAAAATGCCTGCGTTCTTAAAACCTTTTGAATTTGACATCCGCCGCATCTTAGCAAGTCAGTTAAACCGCGGCACCATTGATTGTACCATTAGTTTGAAAGAAACGGGAAGCTCAAAACCAGTCAGCATCAATACAGAATTAGCAAAAGCATACTACAAACCGTTGGAATCTTTATCAAGAGAATTAGGATTGGATCCTTCAAATATCTTAAGCACCCTGGTTAAACTTCCGGAGGTGATCACTCCAACAGGCG
>JAGIAB010000187.1 GCA_017745135.1 Flavisolibacter sp. | reverse complement strand
CTACTTTAACTCTTTCACTTCAACTGAACCAAATAGAATCCATTTCTTTCAATCGTAAATAAAAAAATCCCGCTACTGCGGGACTTTCATTGCCATTAAATGGTCTTTTATTTAACGTCCAGTGTTAACAAGGATTCACTTTCAATAAAGGCTTCCACTTCATCTCCTACTACAATTTCACCAACACCTTTTGGTGTACCGGTAAAAATCAAATCGCCAATATTGATCGAAAAGAAATTAGAGATATAAGATACCAGGTAATCAAAATCAAAAAGCATGTCTTTTGAGTTAGCCTGTTGCACTACTTCACCGTTCTTCTTAAAACTAAAGTTGATGTTCTTTTTATCTTTCACATTAGGAAGTGGAATCCACTTCCCGATCACAGCGGAATTATCCCAGGCCTTCGCTTTCTCCCACGGAAGTCCTTTTGCCTTTAAATCGTTTTGAATGTCACGTGCTGTGAAATCGATACCTGTGGTTATCGCATCATAATATTTACTTGCAAACTTATCCTGTATATATTTTCCATTTTTGGAAATACGCAATACCAATTCGCATTCATAGTGAAGCTCATTGGTAAATTCAGGGTAATAAAATGGTGTGTGGGGTTGAAGCAAAGCACTCTTGGGCTTCATGAAAATCACTGGCTCGTCAGGTATATCATTTCCAAGCTCTTTGGCATGGTCAGAATAGTTTCGGCCTACGCAAAAAATCTTCATAAAGAAAGTTGGTTTATAAGTTTAAATAACAGGGAGACTGACACATAGGGTTGTTTATCCCATTTATTTTCCATAATGGTTTTACAAAGAAACAGGGATTTTACAGGGATTAAAAAAGTGTTGGAGCGCTAATGTAAATAACAAATTTTATTTGTCATAATGTAATCTCCACATTGTTGAAATTATTCATGGCCGTGTTGATACCTGCAGTAGCAAAGGTCTCAATAACTTCAACACAAAGATCAATTTTCTTTTTCACAACCGGCTCTTCTTCTTTCGCCCATTTGCTCAATACAAAGTTAGATTGCATTCCTTTAGGAAAATTATTTCCAATACCAAACCTCAGTTTCGGGTATTCACTTGTACCCAATGCTTCCTGAATACTTTTTAATCCATTATGGCCGGCATCACTACCGCCGGGCCTTAAACGTATTTTATTTAAAGGAATAGCAATATCGTCAAAAACAACCAACAGGTTTGACAAATCAAGCTTTTCCTTATCCATCCAATACTTAACAGCTCTACCGCTCAGGTTCATATAAGTAGTGGGACAAATGCATACAAGAATTCTGCCTTTCCATCTTACCTCTGCCGTGTAAGCCAAACGATTTGTTTGCAACTGACCACCATGTTTATTTACAAGAGCCATCACTACATCAAAACCTATATTGTGACGGGTGTGTGCATACTCATTTCCAACATTTCCCAATCCAACGATCAAAAATTTCATGAACCGCAGATTAATTGATTTATATGAATTACAAGGATAATTGAATGAAACCGCAAGATAGCATGGATTCAAAATGCAGCGGTATTGCCGATGACATAAAAAAAGCAGGATCGTTACATCCTGCTAATCAATTTAACTCCGTCAACTCTGCCGTTATTTCTTCGCAGCAGCGGCTTTCGCAGGAGCAGCTGAAGCACCACCGGCAGGAGCAGCAGCTTCTTCCTGGCGCAACTGGCGTGTAGTAACTACAGAAGCAATTGGAATACGAGGTGAGTTCAATATCTCGTAGTTCTCAGCTTGTACATCCTCCACACGAATGTTTTCGCCAATTCGAAGATTATCAACCGGCACTTCTATCTGCGCTTGCAAATAGCGTGGATAGGTTTTTACTTTTAATGATTTCATTTTAAGGACAAAACGACCACCTTCTTTAACACCCTGGGCTGTTCCTGTGAATTTCAGAGGAATGGTTGCAATCACTTTTTTGTCTTCTACTAACTCCAAAAGATCTACGTGAATCAGTTGATCAGTTACTTTATCGAATTGCAGATCTTTCAAAATGCAACGATAGGTTTTACCATCCACTGTTACTTCGGCCAACTGGAAGTTTGGTGTATACACTAAAGGTTTGAAAGCCTTTGCAGGAGCAGCGAAGTTGATCTCCTGTGCACCCCCGTAAATTACACCAGGCACCAGTTCCTGAGAGCGAAGCTGGCGGGTGGCTGACTTGCCATGTTCGGTCCTCAGTTGTCCTTCGATTGTAATTGTTTTCATTTTTATGTTTGTTTGTTTTAAAAAAACTCATGGCTAACAGCCAATGGCTATTAGCTTATCTGTCTCTCATCTGCGAATGGAAGAATAAGCTGTTAATGCTCTTATTTTCAAACGCATTACGAATAGCTACGGCAAACAACTCAGCAGTGGTGATTTGTTTGATTTTGGAAGACTCTCTTTTCAAAGGAATTGTATCGCATACAATCAGCTCTTCCAGCACACTGTTTTCAATATTTTCGTAAGCTTTTCCGCTCAATATCGGATGAGTAGTCAGGGCCCTTACTGTTCTTGCCCCTTTTTCTTTTAAAAGAGCTGCACTTTTTGCCAACGTTCCACCCGTGTCACAAATATCATCGATGATCACAATATCCTTATCTGTTACATCTCCAATTACCACCATACTTGCAATCTCATTGGCACGTTTGCGATGCTTATCGCAGATCACCATTTCGGCTTCAAAATAACTGGCAATTTCCCTGATACGATTCGTACCTCCCACATCGGGGGCCGCAAAAGTAAGGTTTTCGAGCTTCAGTTGTGTTATATAAGGTATAAAAACAGCAGAGGAATCAAGGTGGTCAACAGGGATGTCAAAGAAGCCCTGTATCTGCGGGGCATGAAGATCCATTGTAATTATCCTGTCGGCACCTGCAGCTACCAGCATATTGGCTACTAGTTTGCTTCCAATGGCAACCCTGGGACGGTCTTTTCTGTCCTGGCGGGCATAGCCATAGTAAGGAATAACCGCAATAATTTTATTAGCCGATGCTCTTCTCGCCGCATCAATCATCAGCAAAAGCTCCATTAAATTATCGGCAGGAGAATAAGTACTTTGAACCAAAAACACAAAATCGCCCCTGATACTTTCTAAAAAAATAGGCTGTATCTCACCATCTTTAAACTTTTGAATATTGATTTTGCCCGGCTGGCAACCGTAACTTTTACAAATCTTCTCTGTAAGTTTTTGAGAACCCGTACCGGCAAAGATTTTAGCTGAAGGACCCATAACTGGAAATGTGCCGCGAAGATAGGCTTAAGAGGGAAAATGATAAAACGAAGGTTAAACTTTGACCCTGAACCATAACTAATAAAAAAGGAGAAAAGCAGTGCCCTTCTCCTTTTAGTGCCTGCGCATGAAAAAATTATTTTAAAGCAGTAGTGTGCATTTTGGTTGAATAAACATCGGACTGGAGAGCCTTTGAATTAGCGATACCATTGTCGTTGATGCTGTAATAAACCGTCCTGCAAACAAAGAGGGCCAGGAAAAGGGAAATACCATAAATCACCAGGAAAAACATAATTGGGTGTAAAGCACCAATTGGCGAAGTAGAATTACGTCTCATAGGAATGGTCAGGTTTAGGTTTTTGAAAGGATTATTGACAATCATAAAATTATTTCTTAACCTTAACCTATGCAAGAGCAGAAGTACTCAATTAAGCAATGGGCAAAAGACGACAGACCCCGCGAAAAATTACTATCAAAAGGGGCTTCAGCTTTAAGCAATTCCGAGCTGATTGCTATACTTATTATTAATGGCAGCAAAGAAAAAAGTGCGGTAGAACTGGCGCAGGATGTTTTAAGGATTGGAAAAGATAATCTTCACGAGCTGGGAAAATTATCAGTAAAAGAATTAATGAAGATCAAAGGAATTGGCGAGGCTAAGGCCATAAGTATTGTTGCTGCCATGGAACTGGGAAGACGCAGGCAGGCAACGGCTTACCGCGAAAAAGCTACAATTTCCAGCAGCACTGATGTAGCCCACTATCTTCAAACTTTATTGAAGGATTATAAGCACGAGGTATTTGCTGTTTTGTTCCTGAACCGCTCTAACAAGATCAATCATTTTCAGATCATCAGTGAAGGAGGAATTACCGGCACTGTAGCCGATCCAAGAATTATCTTAAAAAAAGCACTGGAAGAAGATGCGGTTAGCATGATTCTTTGCCATAATCATCCATCAGGGAGTTTAAAGCCAAGCAAGGCGGATGAGGAACTTACTTTTAAGATAAAAGAAGCGGCCAAATACTTTGACATAAAAGTGCTGGATCACCTGATTGTAAGCGATGATGGTTATTACAGCTTTGCCGATGAGGGAATTTTATGAATTAGGCTTGCGCAGTAGGTCCTCCAAAAGTCATTGGTATTTGAATTTCTTCCAAATCCTTTATGGTTCCGTTAGTAGCCTCGTACCGGTTTACATTTTCAATCAAAGCTTTCATGAAACGCTTTGCATGCTGGGGGGTAAATATGATTCTTGACTTAACCTTGCTTTTAGGAGTGCCCGGCATCACGTTTACAAAATCGATTACAAACTCAGCGTGTGAATGAGTAATGATGGCAAGGTTCGCATAACTGCCTTCTGCAACTTCTTCGGAAATTTCTATGTTGATTTGATTTTGGGGTTGTTGTTCCTGCATAAACTTGGCTGTTTACAATTTCGTGCAAGATACAATCATATTAAGTGAGGAAAAGGTCCCCTCTATTTTGGCTTCGAATAATAAGCCTAAAAAGCTTTCACATTTATCTGTAAGTGAATCCTATTGAGTTTTAAATTGGCTTATTTCGAGGTTGCCAATTTGTAAAAAAAAGAGGTTGTCTTCTTGACAACCTCTAAAATTCATAGAATTACACTATGTTATTGTGTTATGTTAATTGTCACCTTTTCCTTATCAGGTGTATTTTTTTGACCTAATGTCAACTGCCTTCCACTCGCAGTTACTGCTTTCACTACCTGCAAAACTGCCTGGGCGGTAGTGTTAGGGGGAGTAATTGTATTAGCAGGAATACTAACCGTAGCAACTGCACTGGTTTTATTTCGTTCAATGACCACTGTTTGATTGCTTAAATTAACCGCACCGGTTACGTTGTAGGTTACTGTTACGTTTTCCTGCAAAGCTGTTCTCATTTGAAAAGTAAATTTAATAGAGGTATCTTGTTTCACAGTTTTAGCACTTGTACTGCTTAAGGCAACATAAGGTGCTATGGTATTGCTGAAATCAAATCCTTTTGTACCTGCATCTTTTTTATCACAAGCTTGTATACCAAGAGTAATTACCAGTAAGGTTATAAATAATTTATTCATAATAATTGTATTATAGATCAAACCACATTTTAGCATTATATTTTATCTTATCCTTCGGCGCATTGGGATTTGCCGCAATTTCATTGTTTATCGGATACTCATAACGCCTAAACAATCCTCCCGCCGGAGCACCGGTAGGAAGCGTAAGAGGCGGGACCTCATCGCCTTCCGGTCCGGAGCGTCGCCATTGGGTAAAGGCTTCAGTAGCTCTATCCCAAACATCTACCCAGTGGTGGTAATGAATGTACTTTACAGCTGCTCTGTTTGATCCTAACGAGTTTAAATCTGGTAAAGAATTGGCGTACGTGGCAGCCGCGGACGCAGCAACACCGTAATATTTAGCAGATTCCTCTACAGCCTTCTTATACAAAGTATTGGCCTTGTTCATATCTGTAGTTACACCTAAACCACGTGCATAGACTTCCGCTTCAAAGAACAGTTGCTCCTGATAGGTAAACAAAATTTCTGGCTGATCGGCTTTATGGAAATTTCTATTAATTTTTGAATGCACGGTATCAACGATATCCTGCCCTGGCTCAGGTGCTACGTACGCGGAGGCACTTGCTGGCTTTTCAAAGAAAATAGGAATTCTTGGGTCATTCAATGGATTTAAAAAATTCAACACCCATTTAGAGGCTCCAAAAAATGATTGGCCAGAATTATATTGACGATTTAATCCATATTTTGGATTGTATCTACCTGCTCTATTTTCGTAGCTAACCTTGGCATTTTCAGAAGCAGCACTGATGAAGCCCCCAGCCGAAATCAACTGACCGATGGCAGTCGCTTTACTAGGATCTTTATCTACCATAGTCATCAAAGTTCTTAACTTAACGGACATGGCTAATTTTTTCCATTTAGCTATATCTCCAGAATAAATTAAGTCATAATCAGAGATTTTACTACTACTACTACCACTTTCTTGAAACTGAGCAAGTGCATTATCCAGTAAACTTAAAACACCCGCAAAAACCGTTGGTTGCGG
>JAGIAB010000186.1:2766-6300 GCA_017745135.1 Flavisolibacter sp. | reverse complement strand
AATCTCCCCATAATCCTACAACAGTGAGCCTCAAGTTCTTTGGATCGCCTGATGTTTTCTCAATAGTCAATGAAAGTTTCGGCTGAACCCCGGTTACAGTAATACTCCTGATTACAATTTCCTGTGCCATCTCCTGCATTTGCTCATTGTTATAGTCCAATGCCGGAGGTTGTGCAGTACCGAAAAATTTCTTGCTGCATTTTTCATGGAAATCAGTTTCGTTATCCTCTAATCTCTGATAACAGTATAAGCATCTTTTGATCTTCATGCTTCTTCTTTTATTTCAATAGCTTCAACACTCACAGCACCAACACAATCTTTGCAGGCTACAAGCAGAAGTCCCATCCTGTCCCGCAGATTAAGCTTCCAGTTTTTTATCGTGATGTTGAGTAACCAGCCCTCTGGAATTAAACCATCAAAGAAAGGGATCATGGTATTGTTTAAACAAGGATCTTCCTGTAGTGGCAGTGTAAGACTGATTGGTTCAGCATTTTTTTGATCACGATATTGGTTATCATACTGAAACCCATAACCATTTTCATCCTGCCATACAGTTCCGGCAAATTTATCTTTATAAAAAACTTTCCCTGATCTGCGCATGACTTAAACATTTTCGATTCGCTCAATATCGCGGTGTGGTATGGCTAAAACCAGATCCTCCTTCTTGGTTGCCCCGTATTCAATTGCATTGCTATTGCTTACAAATTTCCATGCAACGATTTCTGCTCCTTCCCTTACCTGATCGATAATGAACCCGTACAATACCGACTTGTTTTTTAAAAATACCTGCACGTTTTTATTAAAATAGTTTTCGTGTATGTCGTACGGGTCAAGTTCTTTTCCAGGAATAAGACTATAACCAAACAATGAAAGAACTTGATTTACCTTGTCAATCCTTAGGGTATTTTTGCCCTGTTCCAATTCCCGAATAAACCGTAGACCGACACCTGCCTTTTCAGCCAGCTCTTTTTGCTTTAATCCAAGTCGGTTTCGCATATCTTTTAGAAAGTTTGAGAGGTAGTGCGTATTCATAATTATACCCTTTCGGGTATAGATTTACCAAATCCTAAATAATTATACCCTATCGGGTATGAATTGAGTAAAATCGAGGTATTTATACCTTATCGGGTATACAACTGAAACCAATTGGTCGGATTAGAAACCGATGGTAGAATCAACTAAACACCAATAAACGAATTAAAGCGCTTTCTGAAAACTGCAAGCGATTGGATTAATAGATTATTTCCAAAACTTAACTTGTTGTTTCTCTTCCTCTTGAACTATCGTCTTTTTATTAGGGGAATCGTCTAATAATATAGGAGTTGTCTCTTAAAATACACTGAGTTCGAATCCGTCCTAGACACTGCTGCAATATGTAGTTATCACCTGTCGGCAATTGAGAACTACCATCCTTCGGTGTAACATAGGGTTTTGTCCTTACGCTCTATAAACGTTTTATTTGCTACTTGGTAGTTCAACCATTGTGATCTAACGAGGTCGAATAGGTCTTTTTTCTTTTTTGAGAGAAGTGCCAGCACATCTATGGCTGCTGTCGGTATGGATAATAATCATCATCAAATAAACGCCACTCTTTAAAGTGTACCGGTGAAAACGTCACGTCTTTCAGCCCTGTAAATAATCCTTAAAACAATAGGATGCTTTCCGTCAGAATTTTTGTGAGTGGTCCGTAAAAAATAGTTGAACCGAATGTCTAGTGATTCCATGTCTGTTAATTTTTAAGTTGAATAAATTTCACAGACCGGCGTAGATTTCAGAGATGCAAATCAAATTAGATGGAAGAAACTTGAATGGTGTACTTTTTAAAATGTCTCTGAAAGTACACCAAACTTTTGCTGTTTTTTGCAGCCATTTGCAATTTTCTTAAAATAAAAAAGCCTGACAATCAGTGACTTGCAGGTTTTTGCAGAAATTTGCATTTCTGCGAGGTGGAGGTGACCGGAATCGAACCGGTGTCCAAACATGACATTCAAAAGCTTTCTACATGCTTATTTCTGTATTGCTTGTCGGGAAACAACCGGAACAGAACTAACCAATTGTTTCCTTAGCTGGATGGTCTTAAGCAACGGTCACAGCCTTCCGTTGCAGCAGCCTGTATTTGTTTGATGTCGGCGGCGGCACTTGGTTACAGACAAACCTGTGCGGCGGCCCTAATGACTGCTAAATCACTGATTAGGCAGCCATGGCATACTGAGTATTGCCATTTGTAGTTCGAATATTCAGATTAAAGTGCTAATTATCCAACGCACTGCATGCTTACACTTTCAAAGATCTATGCTGTCAAAACCAAACACCCCCGTGATCAGTTTGTAGTTTGTGGTTTGAAGTTGAGCATTGATCCCGATAGCTATCGGGAGAGTATTGCTAATTGAACATTTTTATGAACCAACCTGCATTACTACTATTAATCTTCTGTTGCGTCGCACTCTTGTACGTTCTTACTGCTTATCACCACTTCAAAACCAGCCGACAAATTTACAAAAAATCTGTAGTGAAAGAGTAAGGATATTCTTAAAATGATAATTCTGATTTATGATGCAACTCATCCCCTCTACAGCTTCACTGGAGAAGGGCAAGAGATGGGCCTATTTAAACAATCTCCAAATATCCAAACCAAACGCATACAACATCAAACCCAGCAGTAATACCATCCCCACCATTTGAGCATACTCTATGAATTTATCACTCGGTTTATGCCCGGTGATCATTTCATAAATAGTAAACAAGGCATGCCCACCATCTAATCCGGGAATCGGCAATACGTTCATAAAGGCAAGTATAATAGAAAACACTGCGGTTAAGGTCCAAAAGCTTTCCCAATCCCAAACACCCGGGAAAATGTTACCAATACTAATGACACTGCCCAACGAATCTTTTGCAGCCACTCTGCCGGTAAAGATTTGCTTCAAACCTGTCATGTAATTGGACAAAGTTTTCCAGCAACGATTGAATCCTGCAGGAATCGATTCAGCAAAACTGTATTTTTTTGTTTCTGTTTCAAAGCCCAATTGCCTGATGTCCGATAACGGAGCAACTCCAACCATTCCCTGTTCGTTTACTTTCACATTCACTTTAATGGTGTCAGCGCCCCGCAAGGCGGTTATAATTATATCGCTGTCTTTTCTTTTACGAACCTCTCTTTGAAAATCCTGGAAATAAGGAGTAAAAACAGAATCGACACCAATAAGTTGATCTCCCTTTTTCAGACCTGCTTTTTCGGCATTCGAAGTTTTAGAAAAGGCATCCACAATAGCAGGAAAACGGGGTGAAACAAACCCTGCTCCTTTAGTTTGACTCAAAGATTTGATCATTGTAGACGGTACCGGCAACTCTATCTGCTGCCCGCCGCGAAGCACGGTAACACTGGTAGCATCGGTAGTAAGAATTAAAGGAGTTACCTTGAATTCATCTTTTACATTTTCATTTCCTACTTTATAAATTACGTCTCCGTCTTTCAATCCCATTGAAGCAGCTAAACTGTCAGCGGCCAAACCATATTTCACGTTTTGGGGAGGC
>JAGIAB010000186.1:0-2756 GCA_017745135.1 Flavisolibacter sp. | reverse complement strand
GGCAGGTATTCTTCGCCCCAGGCCCATGTGATCATTATAAATATGATAATAGCAAGAATAACGTTAACCGTAACTCCGCCCAACATAATGATCAAACGCTGCCATGCCGGTTTGCTTCTGAACTCCCAGGGTTGCGCAGGTTGCTTCATTTGTTCCTTATCCATACTCTCGTCAATCATCCCGGAAATTTTTACATAGCCGCCAAGAGGTATCCAACCCAAACCGTATTCCGTTTCACCAATCTTCTTCTTGAATAACGAAAACCAGGGATTGAAAAAGAGGTAGAACTTTTCAACGCGGCATTTGAACCATTTTGCGGGAAGGAAGTGTCCCATCTCGTGCAGGATCACCAAAATGGAAAAGGATAAAATGAATTGGGCTGCTTTAACTCCAACTGCCGACCAATCTATTGCAAGTAAAACCATATTGTCTGTCATCCTTCGAACTTATGCGAAGGTTTTGTTGATTATT
The DNA here is from genome assembly GCA_017745135.1 of Flavisolibacter sp. Taxonomy (GTDB): domain Bacteria; phylum Bacteroidota; class Bacteroidia; order Chitinophagales; family Chitinophagaceae; genus Flavisolibacter. The sequence continues at coordinate 2,285 of JAGIAB010000186.1, read as the reverse complement.
AAATAGAAGATGGAAGAGTGCCCATTGCTTTGCCCAGGGTAAACTGCGTAACGCAAGCTCAATAGATTTTACATACCGGACACAAATTCTCAACTTCATTTGAAAAAAACGCTGCAATATAACATAGTAAAAGATAAATCTGAGTTATAACTGAAGGGCTAAAGCTTGATTAAATCAGCCGCAAAACTTCTTGCCTCACCATCGCTTTCAAAATATTCGGCAAGGGTAGGCTTATCAATGTAATGCACGGTTTGCATGGTTCTTTCGATCACGTCAGTCATATCAAGGAATCCAATGCGGTTTTTTAAGAAAGCATAGACCGCAATTTCATTAGCAGCATTCATAATGCAGGGAAGATTGCCACCCCTGCTCAATGCTTCCATGGCCAGGCCAAGGTTGCGGAAAGTTTTAATATCAGGCTCCTCGAATGTAAGTGTCTTTATTTTTTTGAAATCACATCTCGTAAAGTCATTGGGAATGCGTTGAGGAAAGGTCAGTGCATATTGGATTGGCAATTTCATATCGGGCAATCCCATTTGCGCTTTAATGCTGCCATCCTGAAACTGCACCATTGAATGAATAATGCTTTGCGGATGGATCAATACTTCAATCTGGTCGGCATGAAGATTAAAAAGCCACCTGGCTTCAATCATCTCCAAACCTTTATTCATGAGAGTAGCAGAATCCACTGTAACCTTCGCTCCCATGTTCCAGTTAGGATGCTGAAGGGCATGCTCTCTTTTAACATTCACCAGGAAATTTGGTTTTCTACCTAAGAAAGGCCCACCCGATGCGGTGAGAATAACTTTTTCGATTGGGTTTCTCATTTCTCCTACCAAACACTGGAAAATGGCTGAATGTTCTGAATCAACAGGTATCACCGGTACTCTTTTTTCAACAGCCTTCTGCATAATGAGATCGCCGGCTACTACCAATGTTTCCTTATTCGCTAAAGCAACAGGCTTCCCATTATCAATTGCATTTAGTGTAGGCCTCAGCCCGGCATATCCAACAATAGCAGCCAGCATCATATCATACACATCCATGGATGCAACATCTTCCAGGGCTTTTTCGCCCGCAAATACTTTGATGTCGGTTTGCGATAGCGCTTCTTTTACCCTCAGGTATTTTCTTTCATCGGTTATTGCTACAATATTGGGATTAAATTTTAATGCTTGTTGAATCAGGAGTTCATCGTTACTACCACAAGTCAACACTTCAACAGTAAACTTATCCGGGTTGGATGTAATGACATCAAGCGCCTGTGTACCAATTGAACCGGTGGAACCAAAAAGGGCAATTCGCTTTGCAGGAGTAGTTGGATTCATGATGGATTTAAGTCAACAAGTTAGTTAATTGAGGAATGAAAGTCAACGGGTGCTGGTGAATCGTCATCCCGACAGCCATCGGGAGTGAATCGTGAATTAAGGATTTCCTTACATACAAATGATCCTTCGGGTGCAAGAAACAAAAAATTTTTTGCACTGAAGCTTTATGAACCACCAGATTTGAAATCTGAACTCCAGACACTCCCAGGCACCAACTGTATAAAGGATCTAACATGTTAAATGATTCTTGCGTTGACGATTCACGATTCACGATTGACGGTTGTAGTTTTTGTCCACTTAACTAATTCATCAGCAATTTTGCGATCGTTACTTAAGCGGGGTACTTTATTTTGCCCGCCCAACTTGCCGATCGATTTCATATAATCAATAAACCCGTTCTTTTGCACCACCCTGATTTGCAGTGGCTGCAAAATATTTCCGGAGATGAGGTCATTATAATAAATATTTTTCTCACGAAGGTTATCATCTACCTTCAAGGCAAATGACTCTATATTGGCAGGTTCATTTTCAAATTCAACAAACCATTCGTGATAACTTTTTCCTTCACCCTGCTGTATCACTGGCGCTACGGTAAATTCAGTAATGTGAACGTTTTCTTCCTTCGCCGCTTTGAGCAAACTCTGTTCCACTTCCTCAGCTATCACATGCTCACCAAATGCAGAAATAAAATGCTTGGTTCTTCCGGTTACTATTAAACGATAAGGATTGGTACTCAAAAATTTCACCGTATCACCAATGTTGTATCCCCACAACCCTGCATTGTTATTAATGATCAGTGCATAGTTCTCACCAACTTTCACATCATGCAGAGAAAGGCGTGTAGGATTTTCATTAAAGATTTCTGAAGCAGGTACAAATTCAAAGAAGATACCACTGTTCGTATTTAATGAAAATCCTACACGCCTTTCTCTGCATGATGTGAAAGTTGGTGAGAAC
>JAGIAB010000185.1 GCA_017745135.1 Flavisolibacter sp. | reverse complement strand
CCATTTTCGGCGGAATGGAAAATGCCAGCGCCATTTTTTATTTTGAAAATTCAGTGACAGGAAAAGGTGGCATTGAAGATTTGCTGGCTCATGAAATTGCGCACCAGTGGTTTGGTGATATGGCTTCAGAAAAATCATTTGCTCATTTATGGCTGAGCGAGGGGTTTGCTACTTACTTCACCAACATTTATTGGCACCACAAATTTGGAAAGGAAGCTTTCCAAAAAAGATTACAAAAAGAAAGGGTTGAAGTGATTGAATTTGTGAAGAAAAATGATCGTCCTGTGGTAGACAGTCTTTCGCCTTACATGGATTTGCTCAATGCGAATAGTTATCAAAAAGGAGGATGGGTGTTGCACATGCTTCGCAACGAAGTTGGCGATTCCATTTTTCATAAGATTATTCAAACCTATTACGGGCAATACAAAGGCAGCAATGCCGATACAAGAGATTTGCAAAGAGTGGCAGAAAAGGTTTCAGGAAAAAATCTGAAATGGTTTTTTGATCAATGGCTGTACCGTCCGGGCATCCCGCAACTTTTGATAGACCGTGATATTGATAAGGACGAAGTAAAACTGAGAATCACACAAAAAGGTGTAAAGTTTGACTTCCCTCTCGAAATAGGAATTCTAAGAACAGATGGATCTTCTTTAAAAGAAACAATCCTTGTTAACAGCCAGATGATTGAATACAAAATAAAAGTACCGGATGTAAAGTCGGTGATTATTGATCCTGATACAAAGCTTCTTTATTCAGAAATAAAAAAATAAAGCCTCTGCAAAACAGAGGCTTCAATCATTTCCCACTAATCTTATTAATCCTGATAATCCCGGTTCAGACTAGACCAACATTGTCACCGGATTTTCCATATACTTTTTAAACGTTTGTAAGAAAGCTGCACCCACTGCACCATCTACACTTCTGTGGTCACAGCTCAACGTGATTTTCATCACATTCGTTACGCCAAACCCATCGCCTTTTCTTACTACTACTTCTTTAATCCTTCCTACAGCCATGATAGCGCTGTCCGGAGGGTTAATGATAGCAGTAAATTCTTCAATATCCATCATTCCCAAATTGGAAATGGTGAATGTATTCCCGGTGAATTCGTTTGGTTGTAATTTTTTATTTCTTGCCTTACCTGCCAGTTCTTTTGTTTCAGCAGCAATCTGGCTTAAAGGTTTCTGATCGGCGAAACGAATTACCGGAACGATCAATCCTTCTTCGATTGCCACGGCTACTCCAATATGAACATGCTGGTACTGGCGAATAAAATCTCCCATCCATGAACTGTTCACTGCAGGATGTTTGCGCAAAGCCATGGATGCCGCTTTCACCACCATGTCGTTGAAGGAGATCTTTACATCACTCACTTCATTCATTTGTGCTCTCGCAGTCATGGCATTGTCCATATTAATTTCCATCGTGAGATAGAAATGAGGAGCACTGAATTTGCTTTCGCCCAAGCGTTTGGCAATTACCTTACGCATTTGCGAATTGTCAATATCGCGGTAACCTTCCTGTCCTGAAACAATGGGTTGTGCAGACGGTTGAGTGCCGGCAGCTTGTTGCGGGGATGGTTTGAAATTATCAATATCGCTTTTGGTAATTCTGCCGTTATCACCGCTGCCCTGCACTTGTGAAAGGTCGATTCCTTTTTCTTTCGCTAATTTTTTGGCAAGAGGAGAAGCTTTAATTCTTCCTTCGGGAGTTGTGGACCCACTTGTTTGTTGAGCAGTTGATTGAGCAGCTTGTTGTGTAGGTTGAGCCGTTTGTTGTCCGGCCTCTGACTTCTGACTTCCGGCCTCCGGCTTCTGTCCTCCACCTTTTGCTGCAGCCACAATAGCGTCTACATTCACCTTGCCTTGTTCACCAATGATGCAAAGCAAATCATTCACTGCAATTTTTTCTCCGTCTTTCGCTCCCTGGTATAAAAGCGTTCCGTTCTTGTAGCTTTCAAGTTCCATGGTAGCTTTATCGGTTTCAATATCTGCCAACACTTCACCTTTTTTCACCGGGTCGCCTACTTTTTTATGCCAGGATGCAATCACGCCTTCAGTCATGGTATCGCTTAACCGGGGCATTAAAACCACTTCTTCCATCTTACTTAAGTCCATGGAAGCACCTTGTCCGCCGGTAGGCACATCGCCTTCGGCTTTATCAGGAGTATCGGTTTCTTTTGTGACAGGTTTTTCCATATCTGGTTTTGCTGCACCTGTCGCCCCTGAAGATTTTCCTTTCACCAAACCGGAAATATCTTCTCCCGGATTACCCAAAATGGCCAGCAGGTCATCAACCTGAATCTTAGACCCTTTATCACCACCTATATGTAATAAGGTCCCATCTTTATAGCTCTCCAGCTCCATCGTAGCTTTATCGGTCTCAATCTCGGCGAGTAGTTCGCCTTTTTTCACTTTATCACCAATTTTCTTATGCCATGCGGCAATCACACCTTCGGTCATCGTATCACTCAGGCGGGGCATCAATATCACTTCGGCCATGTTCTGTAGTTTAAAATTGCGGCGTGAAATTAACGTAAAACAGGCAAATGCCGCCAATTAGACAATGTGATGATATGAAAAGGACAATGAATCTTTTGTCCCCGGCTGTATTACTGCTATAAAACTTTCGTTGCACAGTTTACACTGAGTGAAGCGAATGTGCACTCTTGTACGTCCGGTAATCCTTTGCGGCCCCGATAGCTATCGGGGCCAGGACCCTAACTGATCTGGTTCTTCAGTACATTTTCAATTGCACTGCAAGGTATCATCATTGGTTTGTCTTCAATAACAATGTTCAACTGGTTACCGGAAACCGTATAGCTGCCACTGATCGTTCCAAAAACATTAATACTAAAACTACCACTAGCGGCATCTCCGTTAAATAAGCCACCCTGCCTTTCCACTGCAGCTTTGGCTTTATTGAAAACATCTTCCGCCGATCCCGAAAAAGGAATGCTGAAATCACATTTTGACATAGTTCAATTTTAAATCAATTATCAAAACCTGTGCAAAGATGGGGCTTATAATTCATCGTCTATAGTTCATAGCGAAAAGCCCTGGAAACGTTTGGGGTTTTGAATTGAAACGAATGTGCCATGGTCTATGGACTATTAACTATCGACCATTGATCATGAACTTTCCTCCCCATTTTTTCTTAAGGCTTTCTAAAAACCGGCAGTCCTGTTCCGTTTTATTAAACAAAAAACGTCAAGGCATGTGATTTGTAAACTCAACATTTATGAAAAATATTTTTTTATATACCATCCTTGTGTGCAGTTTGTTTGCGGCCTGCCAGAGCGTAGGTTCTCATAACGATACCGATGAAAACGACGCTAAGGGGAAGAAAAACGTAAGCAAACGTGATTATAGCATCAATAAATCCAATTCCTATTCCGATCTGTTTTTTGATAGTACGGCAATGGAAAAATACATTGCTTCCAAACAGCTTCCGGATTCTATTGCCCGTCGCATCCGCAGTTTTTACAATACCCGCAACTACCAGTTTGCCTGGTTCAGCAGCGATGGGTTGAGCGAACAAACCTATGCCTTCTGGAATCTGCATGATTATGTTACTACTTATGATAACGATACCACTTTAAAAGATAAAAAGCTTCAAAAAAGAATGGATGCTCTTGTAGCAGAAGAAAATCTTTCTCCAAGGGCAGACGCCAGCTATATCAATACCGAGCTAACCCTGACAGAACATTTCATCCGCTACATTTTAAACAATTATGAAAAGGGTTATGTAAAGCGAAAGGAAATGGAACGTTTTATTCCTTTCAAACGCCAGGATCCCCTGTTTCTTGCCGATTCTCTTCTTAACAAAAAACACAAGGACGATAAATATTTTGAAGATGTACATCCTCCTTACCGGGCACTAAAAGAACAACTGGGAAAGTATTACAACGTTGCAAAGGGGGGCGGGTGGCCCCAAATCACGCCTATAAAAAAATCATTGAAGAAAGGTGTCAGCGATCCTGTTATTACAATGATCAAAAGAAGATTGCAAATAACCGGAGAAATGATCGGTAAGGATACTTCGCAGGTATTTACGGATACGTTGGAAAATGCTGTGCGGACATTCCAAACTACAATGGGATATAAACCCGATGGAGTGATTACAGTGCAATTGGTAAAAGACATGAATGTGCCTGCAATTGAAAGGGTAAAACAAATTTTACTGAATATGGGCCGTATGCGGTGGATGCCGATAGAGCCTGATGGAAGATTGATCATTGTGAACATTCCTGAATTTGCACTGCATGTGTACGAAAACAAAAAGAAAGCCTGGGACATGGACGTGGTTGTTGGAAAAGAAGGGCACAACACAACGATGTTCTCAGGCGATTTGAATCAGATTGTTTTTAGCCCGTATTGGAATGTGCCGCCAAGTATTGTTCAAAAAGAAATTCTTCCAAAACTGGCTTCCAATCCTGGTTATTTAGCCAGTCAAAATATGGAGCAAGTAGGAACCGATGAAAATGGCGTTCCCAAAATCCGTCAATTGCCAGGCCCCGGTAATTCATTGGGAAAAGTGAAGTTTTTATTTCCAAATAGTTTCAACATCTATTTCCACGATACCAATGCCAAAAGTTTGTTTGAAAGGGATAAAAGAGCTTTCAGTCATGGATGCATTCGTTTGGCAGAACCGGAGAAAATGGCTCACTACCTTTTGCGTGACCAGCCTGAGTGGACGCCTGAAAAAATGGAAGACGCTATGAACAGCGGTAAGGAGCAATATGTGAAGTTGAAAAATCCTGTTCCTGTGATCATTACTTACTACACAGCCTGGGTTGATGATAATGGACAACTGAATTTCAGGGATGATATTTATTCGCATGACGAAACTGTAGGAAGCAAAATGTTTATTGGTGGTTATTCAGAGCAAATAGCAAGCAGGAAGTGAATCAGGAGTCTTTAGTTAGATGTATACTGTCAACTACCGGCTATTTGCCCATTGTTACTTGCTGAGTGATAATTTCAATTTACTTTGCACGGACAGTAAAGAACAATGCAGTTAATAGAAGTCACTAATAAGCAGCTTGCAGAAGATTTTATCCGCGTAAATATTTTGATCAATAAAGGCAACCCGAATTATATACGGCCTTTGGATAAAGATGTGCACGATGTATTTGACCCTAAAAAAAACAAGGCTTTTCGTTTCGGGAATGTCATTCGCTGGGTTCTGAAAAATAATGAGGGCGAAGCCATTGGCCGCATTGCCGCTTTCACCAATAAAAAATATAAGAACAGGGGAGATGATGTGCCGGTTGGCGGCGTTGGTTTTTTTGATTGCATCAATGACCAAACTGCGGCGGACATGCTGTTTGATGTTGCCAAACACTGGCTGATGCAACGGGAAATGCAGGCAATGGACGGCCCGATCAATTTTGGTGAACGTGACCGCTGGTGGGGATTGGTAGTGGAAGGTTTTCAATCGCCTTTGTATTGCATGAACTACAATCCACCTTATTATCAAAGTTTGCTGGAGAATTATGGCTTTCAACCTTTCTTTCACCAGATTTGTTTAGGGATGAATCCAAAACAAAAAATGAGTGAGAAGGTTTTGGAACGTCATGCACCGTTTGAAAAAGACCCTGCTTTTTACGTAAAAACAATTGAAAAGAGCAGGCTTGAAAAATATGCAAAAGATTTTGCAACGGTTTACAATGCAGCCTGGGCAGGTCACGGCGGGTTGAAAGAATTAAAAACAGAGCAGGTGGTGCTCATGTTCAAAAAAATGAAGCCTGTGATGGATGAACGGATCGTATGGTTTGCATATCATAATGATAAACCTATTGCCATCTTCACCAATCTTCCGGATCTTAATCAATGGTTTAAATACCTGAATGGAAAATTTGATCTCCTGCACAAATTGAAATTTTTATGGGTGAAAAAGACCCGGAAGTGCAAAAAATTTACTGGATTGGTTTTCGGAGTTGTTCCTGAATGGCAGGGAAAGGGAATTGATTCCTTCATCGTTGGCGAGGCGTATAAAGATGTGATTCAGCCCTCGTTTCCTTATATCGATTATGAAATGCAATGGATTGGTGATTTTAATCCAAAAATGCTGAATGTGGCGCAGGGATTAGGAGATGTTTATCAAAGCAGGAAGCTGACAACTTACCGCTATTTGTTTGATAGAACCAAAGAGTTCAAGCGGCACCCGATACTTTCCTGAACAGAATTTCAACTGGGAATAAGGGTGAATAATTTAATATTTCTTGCCATTACAATTCCCCTAACTTGCAAACGGTTTTTTATGGAAAAATTTATCGTTTCAGCAAGAAAATACAGGCCGCAAACTTTTGAT
>JAGIAB010000184.1 GCA_017745135.1 Flavisolibacter sp. | reverse complement strand
TGAGGACATGATCTTTCAGCAGAATTATTCATGGTTCCCTTCTCTCAATATCAATTTTCATGTGGGTGTTGACGGAATTTCTATTGCGATGATCCTGCTGACAGCGTTTGTAGTGTTGGCAGGCGTGCTGGTTTCCTGGAATGTTCAAAAGATGTCGAAGGAGTTTTACTTTTTACTCATTCTTTTGAGTTTGGGAGCTTATGGATTTTTCATTTCGCTTGATTTGTTCATCATCTTCTTCTTCCTTGAGATTGCCGTCATTCCAAAATATTTACTGATTGGTATTTGGGGAAGTGGAAAGAAAGAATACAGCGCCAATAAACTTGCATTGATGTTGATGGGAGGGTCTGCGTTAGTGTTGGTTGGAATGCTCGGCGTATATTTCGCAGGCGGAAGAAGTTTCGACTTACTTCAACTATCACAAATCCATATTCCGGTTGAAACGCAGAAAATAATTTTTCCATTTCTCTTCGTCGGGTTCGGCGTATTCACTGCATTGTTTCCTTTTCATACCTGGGTGCCGGATGGGCACTCGTCTGCACCAACAGCAGGATCGATGTTTTTGGCAGGCATTTCAATGAAGTTGGGTGGTTATGGTTGTTTGAGAGTAGCAACTTATTTATTACCTGATGCGGCAAAAGAATATTCTTTCATCATCATCACACTCGCAGCGATCGCCATTCTGTACGGCGCCTTCGCTACCATGATGCAGAAGGATCTTAAATACATCAACGCCTATTCGTCCGTTAGTCACTGCGGTTTTGTTTTGTTGGGAATTGGGATGCTCACCAAAACTGCCATCACCGGTGCAGTCATACAAATGGTATCACACGGATTGATGACAGCTCTTTTCTTCGCCGTGATCGGAATGATCTATGAAAGAACGCATACAAGATTGCTTACTGAAATGAGCGGACTGCTGAAAACTATGCCTTTTATCATGACCATTTTATTTATCGTTGGATTCTGCTCCCTGGGGCTTCCCGGCCTTAGTGGATTTGTTGCAGAGATGACTGTGTTTATGGGCTCATGGCAGAATGTTGAAGTAGGTTATCGTCTTGCAACGATTGCATCCTGTATGTCGATTGTTGTAACGGCGGTTTATATTTTAAGGGCTGTTGGTAAAACAGCAATGGGACCAATCGCCGATAAACATCATCTTCAACTAAAAGATGCAAGCTGGAATGAAAAACTGGCTGCTGGTCTTTTGGTGGTTGGGATTGTCGCTATTGGTATTGCGCCATTCTGGTTAAATGATTTGATCAACCCTGGTTCGGAAGTGATTATGCAAAAGCTTTCGCAGGTGGTAAAATAATATTGTATGGAATCTGTTTTGTTATTGAAGAACGAATTGTGGGTTGCTGTTGTCATCTTTCTTTTGCTGTTCATCAAGATCGGCAAAGGGATGAAGAATGATTCACTATTGACATTGATACAGGTGTTGCTGTTTATAAACGTGGTGGTTGGATTCCTGTTTACAAAAGAAGGAAGTGTTTTCAGCGGAATGTTTTATACCAATGCGGTTATTGCGTTTCAGAAAAACATTTTGAGCATTGCAACTTTCCTGATTTCATTGTTGTGTGCTGACTGGTTAAAAAAGACGCCTCATCTTGCTGAATTTTTTGTTTTGCTTTTATCCGCACAATTAGGAATGTTCTTCATGATCTCCAGCGGAAATTTGTTGATGTTTTATTTGGGGCTGGAACTGGCAACCATTCCTGTTGCTGCATTAGCCAACTTTGACCTGGAGAAAAGAATTTCTTCCGAGGCTGCCATGAAGATGATCTTATCTTCTGCGTTTTCATCAGGCATTTTGTTGTTCGGAATTTCGCTGGTTTATGGAGCAACCGGAACAATCAGTTTTTCTGAATTACCACAGGCATTAAATTCTGCACCGCTACAAATACTGGCATTTGTATTCGTGGTTTCTGCATTTGCTTTCAAACTTTCAGTAGTTCCTTTTCATTTGTGGACCGCCGATGTGTATGAAGGTTCTCCAATTGCAGTAACATCCTTTTTATCGGTTGTATCAAAAGGAGCTATTGCATTCATTTTCTTAACGGCCTTATACAAAGTATTTCAACCATTAAGTGGCGTGTGGTACAACATGATCGTTATTCTTGCGTTGGCAACAATGATCATTGGTAATTTGTTTGCATTACGTCAGCAAAACATCAAACGCTTTTTGGCTTTTTCTTCTATTGCACAAGTGGGTTTCATCCTGGTAGGTATGAGTAGCAATGCCGCGGTTGGAAGTACTTCTGTAATTTATTTTGTTTTGATTTATGTTTTCTCCAACCTTGCTGCTTTTGGTGTGGCTTCTGTAATTTCAGAGAAAACAGGAAAAGAAAATATTGATGATTACAAAGGCTTGTATCAAACCAATCCTTTCTTATGTTGGATGTTAGCTCTTGCCCTGTTTTCATTAGCTGGTATTCCACCAACGGCGGGTTTCTTTGGTAAATTGTTTTTGATAACGGCTGGCGCAACCAAAGGCAACTATTGGTTCATTACTATGGTAGCTTTGAACCTGATCGTTTCGCTTTACTATTATCTGAGAGTGGTTCGGGCAATGTTCATGGACAAAAACGAACAACCCATTGAAAGAATCAAAGGCAACCGTGCCGTGAATTTTGGATTAACGATTTGCGCAGCAGGTATTGTGCTGGTTGGCTTGGTGAGCTGGATTTACGAATACATTTCAAGATTGGTTTAGAGTCTAAGGTCCAAGACAAACCCTCAACTCTAAACTCCAACCCCAAACTCTTATGGCTATCAATAAAAATCACGAATTTGAAGAACTGAATGGTATTAAATGTGCCATCGTTGAAAAAAATGTTTCTCCCCAACGAGTTGAGTTCTTAAAAAATTTACTCCAGTTCAATGGATATGAAGTTGTAGTTGCTGCCTCGCCTGCTCCCAAAGCAGCCCAGGCTCCAAAGCCTGCTGCACCTGCTAACGGCGAAGCACAAACAGAGCAACCTGCACCACCGCCTCCTCCGCCTGCTCCTGAAACATTTACGGTTGGTGTTACAGATATTACGTTCAATCCAATCAATGCCATTTTTGGAAGATCACTCCGCACACCGGATAAGCATGTGGTAACATTAGCTTACTGGCAACAGAAGGAAGAGGTGTCTCATGATGAGGTGCCGTATTTTGATAAGTAATCTCCTGTCTCCCTGAAGGGCCCTGACAGCTATTGGAATAGGCCGAGAGGTTTTTTTATTTGATAGTTTTTAAAGAAAAGATATCGGAAGTCGGAGGTCCGAAGTCAGAAGAAACGGCTTTACTTGAAGTGAGTAAACTTATAATTCAATAATCTCCCAAAGTCTCCGGCAATTGCTCCAATGCTTTTTTCAATTGATCATCGTTAGGTGCAACGCCGTGCCAGTTATGGTCGTTTTCCATAAAGTCAACGCCTTTGCCCATAATCGTTCTCATGATGATGGCAATGGGTTTTCCTTTTCCAACCAATGATCTGGCTTCGGTTAATGTGTGAAGCACTTCGTCCATATCGTTGCCATTCATTTCAAGAGTATGCCATCCAAAAGCATCAAACTTTTCGCGAATGTTGCCCAGATCGTTTATTTTATAAGTAGGACCGTCAATTTGTTGACCGTTCCAGTCAACCGTGGAAATCAAATTATCAACGTTATGGTTAGGCGCAAACATGATGGCTTCCCAATTTTGGCCTTCCTGCAATTCCCCATCGCCATGTAGAGAATAGACCACATGGTTATCGTTGTTCAGTTTTTTGGCAAGCGCAGCACCGATGGCTACACTCATTCCTTGTCCCAGAGAGCCTGAAGCTACGCGTACGCCAGGCAATCCTTCATGAGTTGTCGGGTGCCCTTGTAATCTTGAATCAATTTTTCTAAACGTTGCCAACTCACTTATATCAAAATAACCTGAACGGGCCAGTGAAGCGTAAAAAACAGGTGATATATGGCCGTTAGATAAAAAAAAGACATCCTGCTCTTTTGCATCCATATCAAAAGGGTGAGGTGTATGCTTCATGATTTTAAAGAACAGTGCTGTAAAAAAATCGGCGCAACCTAAGGAGCCGCCGGGGTGGCCGCTCTGCGCACTATGAACCATTCGCAAACAATCCCTTCTTATCTGTGATGCGATTTCAACAAGTGCTGGCATAAAAATTTTGTTGTTCTTTAAACTTTTTTGAAAGTAAAAGTCCAGACCCATTTTAGTGTTGCAAATGTGCAACCTTTTTATTTAAGAAAATGTATTTCTAACTTATTACATTTGTAGTCCTGAATAACCCGAGCTGTTTGTACCCGTTGAAGGCCGCTTAAGAAAATTAACCGGATGAAACCAATTAACCAACCCCAAATCCCCTGCTGAATGCTAAATGTGATACTGACAGGCTCGGTCGCTTTCTTTATTACTTTTTTGGCCATACCTGCCATCATAAGAGTAGCCCAGGAAAAAAAGCTTTTTGATCTTCCCGATTCAAGAAAACTTCATACAAGCCCTATAGCATCCTTAGGAGGTGTGGGAATTTTTTTAGGATTCTTTCTTGCTTGTTTGTTAACGATATCCGGCAAGTACAATTCTGAACTTCAGTATTTTTTTGCTTCCGCTTTAGTGGTTGTTTTTTTGGGATTAAAAGATGATATCCTTATTATTTCCGCATTGAAAAAGTTTTTAGGACAACTGGCAGCCGCTGCAATCCTTATTCATTTGGCTGATATACGTATCGATAGTATGCATGGAATGTTTGGATTAGGAAGGTTGCCTGACCCCGTGAGTTATTTGCTTTCCTACATCACTATTATAGTTATAGTAAACGCCTATAATCTTATTGATGGGGTGGATGGATTAGCTGGAAGTTTGGGAGTGTTAGCTACTTCCATTTTCGGTGCCTATTTCTTTATGGCCGAAATGCAGGTATATTCCCTGCTGGCGTTTGGGATGGCCGGAAGCCTTTTAGCATTTTTGGTTTTTAATTTTAATCCTGCTAAAATATTTATGGGCGATTCAGGATCATTATTGCTTGGGTTGGTGAACGCAATTTTGGTCATTAAATTTATTTCAGTTGCTGATGCTCCCGGTGCTCTTGTTCCGATAGAGTCGGTGGTAGCAGTTGGTTTTTCAATTCTTGTAGTTCCTTTGTTCGATACATTACGGGTGTTTAGCATTCGCATAGCTAAGGGTAAATCTCCGTTTGTTCCGGACCGAAACCACATTCACCATCTTTTACTTGACCGCGGATTAAGCCATAGAACAGTTACGGTTAGCTGTGTTGGTTTGAATGTAACCTTTATTGTTATGTCATATTTTGGAAGAGGGTTGGGATCGATATGGCTTCTTCTTATCATGTTGGCAGCGTCCTCAGCTTTTATTGGCATATTGATGCTGGTGAAAAAAACTTCTTCTACACTGGTCATCACCAGTTCATTCCAGCACTTAAATTCTGAGCCGGCAATTCAACCGGCTACCAAGGTGGTTTCTATAAAAAATGAAGCGGCCGTAGCAGAGCAGTAATTGCATCATGAACCTGATCGTAAATTAAAGGTCCTGCACTTATTAGCATTTATAATAGCGTTCCTAAAACAGCTTGATTCAGAACTGGTTGCTCTATTGCTAACCGGTTGGCTTTAAAGAATCTTTCCCTATCAATCCTCAATTGCTTATTTGCTATTTACTTAGATTTGCGACTAAAATGATAAGCTATGTCAGCAGAAGATGTGGCCTTAACTCTCGAGTTAGCCGAAGACTCCATGAAAAAAGCGATCAACCATCTTGAGGTCGAATTAACTAAAATAAGGGCGGGGAAAGCCAATCCCCAAATGCTTGATGGAATTATGGTGGATTATTATGGATCACCAACCGCTATTAACCAGGTTGGTAATATCAGTGTGATGGATGCAAGAACGATCTCAATTCAGCCTTGGGAAAAAAATATGCTCCAGCCAATTGAAAGAGCCATTATTGCTTCCAATATTGGGATTAATCCGCAGAATGACGGTGTCCTCATCCGTTTGTTTCTTCCTCCGTTAACTGAAGAACGCAGAAAAGACCTTGTAAAAAGATCACAAGGTGAAGGCGAGCATGCCAAAGTAGCCATACGCAATATTCGGCGGGACGCCATTGAAAGCATTAAAAAAGCTCAGAAGAATGGATTAAGCGAAGATGCTGCTAAGGACGCCGAAAATGATGTTCAGGAATTGACCAACCGCTTTATTGCTTTAGTAGATAAACATCTGGCCAGTAAGGAAAAGGATATTATGGCGGTGTAAAGCCCGGCTCATCCCGACCTTCCTGGTGGAAGGATGACCCCCATCCGACTTCCCCCGGTAGGGGAAGCCACCAATGCACAGCCCTTGCTTATTTGACGATAACAAAAAGCTCTCA
>JAGIAB010000183.1 GCA_017745135.1 Flavisolibacter sp. | reverse complement strand
AATACGTTCAGGTTCATTGTTAGGAAAAATAAATCCTTTTTCTACCAGTTTTATAAATGCAGCAAAACGATTGACGCCGTGCGTGTACACTCCATCAACACTGTTTGTTGTGAACACTTCAGCGCAGGTTTCTGCTCTTTCTTTTTCAAATTGATATTTGAGCAGGATAGAAAGAAAAACTTCTTTCATTTTTTGCGCAGGTATCAAAATGGTTTCAGTCATAGTAAATGATTTAGAACCTCACCCTCTAACTCCCTCCCGCTCAAAGCGGGATGGAGAGGGAAGCTGTGCACAGCCCTTGCTTATACAATTATTCCTACTGTTATCAACCATTCATTTATTCGTTGGTCGTAAATGTTCGGCTCCTACGGAGCCGCAATGCACTTGGGTGATTCCCCTTTTCTACCAACATTTCGCTCCTACGGAGCTATAAGAAAACGAAAACGTTTATGAATGTTCAATTCTATAATAACACATGCACAATGGTAAATAGAGATCAGAACGTACAAGAGTGTGACACAACGAATGGTGATAGTAGCAATATTGCTCACTACACAATTATCAACTCTTATTTAAAGAGCTCACTTCAAATACGTAGAATCTTCTGACCTCCGACTTCCGACCTCATTCTTTAAAGAACTAACAAATACTAAAACCTCTCCGACCTATCCCGATAGCTATCGGGATCCCCTTCAGGGGGACAGGGGGCTTTACTTCAACTCCAGCACCACTACACTCTTCGCAGGCAGTTCAACCGATAATGAATTGCCCTGCAGCTTTGCGCCATTGAAAGGTTTAATGATCACTTTCTTTTGATTATCGAAGCTGTTGTAATCGTTTAATTTATCCGATGTCAATATTCTTCCGGTTACTGATTTCCAGTTGCCATCGATACTTGTTTTAATGGTAATGGGTTTGTTCGCATCGATGTTTACCAATGAAATATGGACGGCTCCTGTTGAATCTTTAGAAGCAGAAATGCTGAGTGCAGGAATTTTTTCGAATCCGCTGACATAATCAGGACTGTTGAATTGGATCGGGATCAGTTTTGCATCCTGGTGCACTTTGTATAAATCAAAAACATGGTAAGTTGGCGTTAACAACATTTGTGCACCCTGGGTAAGGATCAATGCCTGCAACACGTTTACGGTTTGCGCCAGGTTGGCAAGACGAACACGATCAGCATGATTGTTAAAGATGTTCAGGGTTGCGCCGGCTACAATGGCATCACGCAAGCTGTTTTGCTGATAAAGAAACGCAGGATTGGTGCCTGGTTCAACATCTGTCCAGATCCCCCATTCATCAACAGCCAGTGCTACTTTTTTCTCCGGATCGTATTTATCCATGATCGCAGAATGCTTTGTCACAAATTCTTCCATGCGCAAACAATTTCTCATTGTAGTAAAGTACTCTCTCTCATCAAACTTAGTAGCAGAACCTTTGGCTCCCCAATTACCGGTTGGAATGGTGTAATAGTGCAAACCAGTACCCCACATCAGGTTGGCAGGAACGTTTTTCATCAGGGTTTCAGTCCAATGATAGTCGCCTGAATTAGCACCGCTGGCTATTTTGCGCAATCTTGCATTTGGGTAATTTTTGGAATAAGATGCATAGCGCCTGAACACATCTGCATAATATTCAGCAGTCATTTCACCGCCACATCCCCAGGCTTCATTTCCAATACCCCAGAAGTGTACATTATAAGGTTGGGGATGACCATTTTTTTTGCGTTCGTTTGCCATTGGGCTTTCGCCATCAAAATTCAGGTACTCCACCCATTTTGACATTTCTTCAACGGTACCGCTACCCACATTAGCCGAAATGTAAGGTTCGCAATTAAGCAAAGAACAGAGTTCCAGAAATTCATTGGTACCAAAGCTATTGTCTTCAACTACTCCGCCCCAGTTGGTATTTACCATTTTCGGACGTTGGTCGCGAGGTCCCACGCCATCACGCCAGTGGTATTCGTCAGCAAAACATCCGCCCGGCCAGCGAAGATTGGGAATCTGAATTTTTTTCAACGCATCAACAATGTCCAAACGAATGCGGTCTTTCTTTGGAACGTTTACCGAATCACCCACCCAGAAACCATCATAAATACAACGGCCTAAATGTTCGGAGAAATGACCGTAGATATTTCTGTCAATGGTGGTTTGGGCTGAAGCAGTATTCAGTTTCAACTGCACCTGCGAAAAAGCCTGGCTAAAAGTAAGAGTGCAAACAAATAAAAACAGTAAAGCGATTCTACTCATGATGACTATTTTTTGGTTCTAAATTTATAAACGATGCCTGATTGTGATGTATCTTTTTTCTTGTAAGCATTGAAATTCCGACTACATATCCGTATTCTTTTTCACCTGACGAACCTGAACTTCCTACACACATATTTGCAACCAAAGTTTTTACTTCTGTCAGGCAGGATAGTGAACGTTAAGTACAATATTTTACCAGGATGTTTTACTCCTTAAAGATAGGATAACCCAAAAATCTTTTTACCTGTATTTTTGACATTTATTCTTTAACTTGTGCGCCTATTCAGGGGCTGATGCAGAATTATTCCAGGAGCTATAAAGCATTCCTTTTCGATCTCAATGGAACCATGATTAATGACATGCCTTATCATATCAGGGCCTGGCATAGTATCCTTACTGATTTGGGAGCCGGGATCAGCCTTGAGCGCATGAAAGAAGAATGTTACGGTAAAAATGAAGAACTGGTTGAACGCATCTTTCCCGGCCGTTTTTCTGAAGCTGAAAAAACAGCAATGGGTTTAGCCAAAGAAGAAAAGTACCTGGAAGTCTTTAAGAAAGATTTGCGCCTAATCCAGGGTCTCCACGATTTTTTACACGAATCACATAAAGCCGGAATTAAAATTGCCATCGGCACTGCAGCCGTTATGGGCAATGTTGATTTTGTGCTCGATGGTGTTGACATCCGTCATTATATAAATGCCATCGTCAGCGCAGATGATGTACATGTGAGCAAACCCCATCCCGAAACTTTTTTAAAATGTGCGGAAGCATTAGGAGTTGCACCGGAGGATTGCCTGGTGTTCGAAGATACTCCAAAAGGCGCCGAATGCGCTTTTAATGCCGGGATGAATTGCGTGGTCATTACTACTCTTCATCAACCTGAAGAGTTTTCCACTAATAAAAATGTAATTGGATTTATCAGCAACTTTGATGATCCATTCATCAAAAATTTGATCAAATGGGAACAAACCGCTTAAAACCAGGTGAAGCCTATGTAATTGGTGTTGATTACGGCTCCGATTCCGTTCGCTCCGTATTGGTAGATGCTGCAAATGGATCAGAGATCGCATCATCTGTATTTTATTATCCCCGCTGGAAAGAGGGCAAATATTGTCATCCTTCAACGAATCAATTCCGGCAGCATCCTTTGGATTATGTAGAAGGATTGGAAGCAACGATCAAAGCCTGTTTGCAAAAAGCAGGAGCTGATATTGCCAAAAAAGTAAAAGGACTTTCTGTAGATACCACCGGCTCCACTCCTGTTGCAGTGGATGCCACAGGCACTCCGCTGGCCTTAACAAAAGGATTTGAAGAAAATCCAAATGCCATGTTTGTTTTGTGGAAGGATCATACAGCAACAAAAGAAGCCGAAGAAATCAATGAACTGGCTGAAAAACACGAACCTAACTTTCTTCAATTTGTCGGAGGCATTTATTCATCCGAATGGTTTTGGGCAAAACTGCTTCACGTGTTAAGAGAAGATGAAAATGTTCGCAACGCCATTCATTCATGGGTAGAACATTGCGACTGGATTCCTTTCTTATTAACCGGGGGCAACGATGTTCGCGAAATGAAACGCGGAGTTTGTTCTGCAGGGCATAAGGCCTTATGGGCGGAAGCTTTTGGCGGATTACCTTCAGATGACTTCTTTGCACAATTAGATCCTTTGCTCAAAGGATTCACACAAAAACTATTTACAAAAACATATACATCAGACGAAGCTGCAGGTACCATTAGCAAAGAATGGGCGCAGCGCCTGGGCTTACCGGAAGATGTTTTGATTGGTGTAGGTGCATTTGATGCGCACATGGGTGCTGTTGGCGGACAAATTGAACCTTATCATTTGAGTAAGGTGATGGGAACTTCTACCTGCGATATGCTGGTGGCGCCTGCTGATGAAATCAATGATACATTGGTAAGAGGAATTTGCGGACAGGTGCCTGGTTCTGTTCTCCCCTCGATGATTGGTTTGGAAGCAGGACAAAGTGCATTTGGTGATGTGTATGCATGGTTCAGAAATTTATTGAGCTATCCGCTGAAGTATATCACAGATGAAAAACTGAAAGAGGAAATTCGTCACAAGATGATTGCCGATCTTTCAGACGAAGCTCAAAAGCTTCCATTGAATGAGAAAGACGAATTAGCGGTTGACTGGATGAATGGAAGAAGAACTCCTGATGCCAATCAATTACTAAAAGGTGCCATAGCTAATTTGAACTTAGGTTCGGATGCTCCAAGAATTTTCAAAGCATTGGTAGAAGCAACCTGCTTTGGCGCCAAAGCCATTGTTGACCGCTTCAACGAACAAGGCGTTACCATCAAAGGTTTGATCGGTTTAGGTGGCGTGGCAAAAAAATCTCCTTACATCATGCAGGTAATGGCTGATGTTATGAATATGCCGATACGTATTCACAAGTCGGAACAAACCTGCGCCATGGGTGCCTCCATGTTTGCAGCAACTGCTGCCGGTTTGTATGATAAGGTAGAAGATGCCATGCAGGCTATGGGACAAGGCTTTGATGCGGAATATCATCCCAACCCAAAAAATGTTTCTTATTACCAAAAAAGGTACGAGCAGTATCAGAAATTAGGGGCCTTTATCGAAACACAAACCAAACAACAATTAAAAGCCAATCGTGAATTGGTGAATTCATAAATTGCAGGATATAGAATAGACATGCCACCAACATGTCCCAATGAAAAATTATGAGTCGTTACGATAAAATTAAGCAAGCCGCTTACGAGGCAAACATGCAATTGCCCGAACTTGGATTGGTACTATTCACCTTCGGAAATGTTAGCGTTGTCGACAGAGAACTGAAAGTATTTGCCATCAAGCCAAGCGGTGTTCCGTATAAAGATCTTTCTCCCGATAAAATGGTGATCGTTGATTTTGATGCCAATACGGTGGAAGGAACACTTCGCCCCTCTTCCGATACAAAGACACACGCCGTTTTATACAAGCACTGGGAAAAAGTTGGTGCCATCGTTCACACACATTCAACCTATGCTACGGCATGGGCACAATCGCAAAGGGACATTCCTATTTTCGGAACCACACATGCCGATCACAACACGGTAGATATTCCTTGCGCACCTCCTATGAGTGATGAAATGATCAAGGGTGATTATGAACACCAAACCGGTTTTCAAATCATGGATTGCTTTACGGAAAGAGGCTTGAGTTACGAAGAAGTGGAAATGGTTCTTGTAGGTAATCATGCTCCATTCACCTGGGGAAAAACTGCAGACAAAGCTGTGTACAATAGTGCCGTACTGGAAAACGTTGCACAAATGGCTTTTCTTACTGAACAGATCAACCCATCAGCGCCAAGATTGAAGGACGCATTGATCCGGAAACACTACGATCGCAAACACGGAGCTAATTCTTATTACGGACAATAATTAATCACTACTAAACAAACCATCAGCTATATGAAAATTCAATCGCTATTAGTTGCCTCTCTCGCTGTAGCAATTCTGAGTTGCAATAATTCATCGAACGAGTCAGCTTCTTCAACCGATTCAACAAACAAAAATCAAAACAAGGTGGGAATTACAGAAACGCCATTTGGCAATCACGAAGGTCAGGCCATCACTGAATACACGTTGACCAATGGTAACGGTATGCAGTTAAGCATTATTAACTACGGAGGCACTATTACAAAACTTACAGCACCGGATAAAAACGGAACTATGGGTGATGTTGTTTTGGGTTATGATTCATTGAGTGGTTACCTGCAAAAAGGCAATCCTTATTTTGGCGCACTGATCGGACGCTATGGCAACCGCATTGGTAAAGCCCAATTCACTCTTGATGGCAAGACTTATAACCTGGATAAAAATGATGGCGCCAACAGTTTGCATGGCGGTTTCAAAGGCTATGATAAAGTGGTTTGGACGGCAGAGAAACAAGGCGACAATAGCTTGAAATTAACTTATCACAGCAAAGATGGCGAAGGTGGTTATCCCGGCAACTTAGACATCACAGTTGTTTACACTTTAGAAGCAGATAATTCAATTAAGATTGACTATACGGCAACAACGGATAAAGCCACACCGGTTAATCTTACCAACCATGCTTATTACAATTTATCTGCCGGAACTGATTCTACAATTCTGGATCATGAATTACAACTCAGTGCAGATAAATATACTCCTGTAGATGCAGGTTTAATTCCAACAGGAAAAATTGCTGATGTAAAAGGAAGCGCATTTGATTTCACTACCTCAAAACCGATTGGAAGAGACATTGCGCAGGTAAAAGGTGGTTACGATCATAACTGGGTTCTGAATAAAAACGGCAATTCGCTTGAAAAAATCGGAACGCTTTATCATCCCAAATCCGGCAGGGTGATGGATGTATATACAACAGAACCCGGAATACAATTTTATTCCGGTAACTTTTTAGATGGCACCTTAACCAATACAAAAGGCGGAGCAAAATATGTAAAACATGCAGCGCTTTGCCTGGAAACACAACACTTTCCTGACAGCCCTAATAAACCCAACTTCCCTAATACAATTCTGAAACCAGGTGAGACGTATAAAACCACAACCGTTTATAAGTTTAGTACCAAATAAAAAACAATCACTTATTTTCATTTAATTTTTAAAAACCAAATCAACTCTCATGAATAATACGTATCTCACATGGATTGACTGGGCCATCATTCTGCTTTATTTTGCCGTTATTGCCGGCATATCGTGGTGGGCTGTTAAGAAGAAGGACAAAGATTCAGCCGACGATTATTTTCTTGCCGGCCGGCACCTAGGATGGTTTGTTGTCGGTGCTTCTATTTTCGCTTCAAATATTGGTTCCGAACACCTGGTAGGTTTAGCAGGTTCGGGTGCTACTGACGGCGTAGCGCTTGCGCACTATGAATTGCATGCATGGTGTTTGTTAGTGCTTGGCTGGGTAATGGGCCCCTTCTTTATGCGGTCTAAAGTTTATACCATGCCCGAGTTTTTGGAAAGGAGATTTACGCCTAAAGCAAGGGCGGTTCTTTCCATCATTTCTTTGATCGCCTATATCTTAACCAAGATCGCTGTAGGTATTTACGCAGGTGGTGTTGTGTTCAGAGCTTTATTACCTGAAGTAAACATCATGGGAATGGATACCTTCTGGATTGGTTCTATCTTACTCATTATTCTAACAGGTATCTATACTATCATTGGTGGTTTGCGTGCAGTAGTTTATACAGAAACGTTACAAACCTTTGTAAAAATTATCGGTGCCATATTCGTTACCTATTTTGGCTTGAAAGCCCTGGGTGGTTGGGATAAACTGAGAGAAATATGCGGACCTGAAATGTTCAATTTATGGAAACCGGTTGTACCTGAAGGGGTGGAAAGTACATGGGCGCCTGTGAAAGAAGCCGGAAGACAAGCCTGGTATTTTAACGATAAATATCCATGGCCTGCCATGCTGTTTTGCGCACCTATCATTGGATTGTGGTACTGGTGTACCGACCAATATATCGTACAAAGAATCCTGGGTGCCCGCGATGACAAACAGGCAAGACGTGGTACCATCTTCGCAGGCTTTTTGAAATTGACTCCAGTGTTCCTGTTCATTATCCCTGGTATGATTTGTTTTGCGCTGGCAAAAAGTGGTATCAATGCAGATATTCAACATCGATTGATTGATCCAAATACGGGTCAGGTAATTAAGGAACAGGCACAAGGTGCATTTGCATTGTTAGTAACCCATGTGCTTCCGGTTGGTGTTAGAGGTATTGTGGTGGCGGGATTGCTGGCAGCCTTAATGAGTGCATTAGCGGGTGTGTTCAACGCATCATCGTCGTTGTTTACAATGGACTTTTATTCAAGGTTCAGACCCAATGCATCGCAGGAAAGCCTGGTGAAAATTGGACGTATCGCTACGGTTGTAATGGTAATTATTGGTCTTCTTTGGATACCGGTAATCCAGGGTGCAAAAGGTTTATATGACTATTTGCAAGGTATACAAGCTTACCTGGCGCCGCCAATATTTGTTGTTTTCTTCTTTGGTGTCTTTATGAAACGACTCAATGGTCCTGGCTGTTTAGCTACATTAATAACTGGTTTTATAATGGGATTATTCAGGCTGATTATTGATACGCCGGTGAAACTCAGTGGAACAGCTTATGCTGAAGGTTCTTTCCTTTGGATCATGAATAACATCTTCTTCCAGTACTACAGCCTTTTGATCACTATCGTTTGTATCCTGGTATTTATCATTGTAAGTTATGCTACAAAGCAGCCTGATTATGCAAAGATCAAAGGTCTTACCTTCTCCACATTATCAGCAGAGGACAGGGCAGAAAACCGTGCATCATGGAATTGGAAAGATGTTGTTCTTTCCGTATTGCTGATTGCTTTGATCATTGTTATTTACACCTACTTTAGCGGATAATTTTTTGAATAATTAATTCAAACAAAAAAGGTTTAACTACGGTTAAACCTTTTTTTATCAGTGATAAGTCAGACCGTGATCTCTTATGAAAAATTGAAATTCACTGGAACGTTTTCATTGGAGAAATAATCATTTCACACAACTCATACCTTTTTACATAAAAGGATGATCTCATCCCACGATCATAAAGCATCCTGCAGCGTCATTCGCATTTCCCTGGCCCCCAAGGTATTTATCACGTAAACCTATTTAGCCGATCAAGATTTGGGAAAAAAACAATACATAAATTGTCACCTACACCATTATGTATTTACTAAAAAAACAACAACGAACCTCTTTCAAAGTTCGTTGTTGCAGTCTCCAAAAGAAAACATCAAGCTTCAATTTTTTCCCATGTAGTGTGGCTTGTAGCCCTTACCTGCATGGTACCGTTTGAAGTAATTTCCACATTACAGATTTTGTAAAGTCCCGGCTTGTAATCATGCGGTACGGCAAACCCTTCCAGAATAGCTTCCGCTGGAAGGTGCCCACCATCGCCGGCTGTAAGTGTATTTAATACTTCAATTTTTTGCAGAGGACAGAAATACAACACGGCATCATTACGGAAAGTTCTTTCCAACCGTACCGGCGATATGTGAGCCGTAACGGTTTCGCCATGTGTCATTTTTTCCTCCTGCATTCTTTGCCGCAGTACATGGGGTTGCGAATAGCTGGTGATGCGAACGGATGTTTCCTGCGTAGTGGTTCTACCTTTTGCACCGAAAACATTTGCAAAAAAAGAAACGTTTTCTTTTTTCATATTGCTAATTTAAAGGGTGAAAAAATACAAGGTGATATCTCATCCGTTTCTTACAGAATTGGTCCCGGGAAAAAAGAATTCCAATTTAAACT
>JAGIAB010000182.1 GCA_017745135.1 Flavisolibacter sp. | reverse complement strand
ACAACACTAAATGCTTTCATGGTTAAGAGTTTTAGATGAGATAGGGAATGGTTACAAAAAAAATGCCCGCACTGAATTATGCTTTTATGCATGAGTTGGGAAGAAATTGTGAATGTTTCAATTCTATACTTTCCCTTTAACATTTCATTGGCCGACACAGCATTTGGTGGCACCATCTTTTCGGTAACTTAACTCCACTAAACGCTGATCTATGAAAAAACTTATTACACTATTATTGGCCACAGGTGCATTTGTTGCCGTACACGCACAAACTTCAAAAGATGAAGCCCGCAGAATTATTCTTGGACAAGAAAAGGGAGGCAACAACAATACAAACTCCCGAAATGGAAGGGATGTAGTGCTCGGTGGTGGCAATGAAAAAACTTATCCGAATTCCTATCCCAACAATTATCCTGCAGGATCAAGACAGGCAGAAGTTGATCGTGTAAACAGGGAGTATGATCAGAAGATCTGGTCAATCCGGAATAACAACAGGTTAAGTTCGGAGGAAAAAACCAGAATCATCCGTCAACTGGAACAAGACAGGGCTAAAAAAATTCGCCAGGTCAATCAAAGTGATAGATACGGTTATGGAAAGAAAGGAAAAAAATATGATGATGATGATGATTATGGAAAACGTTATGGCAAATCCAATAACGGCAAGCATTCAGGTTGGGAAAAAGGAAAAGGAAACCCTCACAAAAATGGCGGCAAGCCAGGTAAAGAAAGAGGGTAAAGGAGGTTAATTTCAAAAACAATGTCAGCAAAATAAAAACCCGTCAATTGTGGCGGGTTTTTATTTGTCCGTTTTCGATATAATCCATGATCTTTCTTCGAGATTATTGGCATTATCTTTTCAGGAAACAGGTAGCCAAAATTTGAACTATGAAAAAGATCATGCTATTGTTGTTTACCCTTGGTGCATTTGTAATGGCGCAGGCGCAAACATCCAAAGAGAAGGCCCGAAGAATTGTTCTGGGCCAACCTAAAAAAGGAACTACTTCGCAACAAGGAAGAACAGTTATTCTTGGAAGAAATGAAACCAACAGGAAAGTTTATAAGACAAAGCGTACTACACATTACAGTAAGAAATCAAATCCCGGCAAACACCTGGGTTGGTATAAAGGAACAGGAAATCCTCACAGGTATGGAACAACTCCGGGTAAGGGAAAGAAGAAAGGATAATAATTGAATCTATAAATAAAAAGTCCCGACTAACATCGGGACTTTTTATTTTATTACTTCATTTTAAAGCCTTCTAAAAATTTAGTATTAAAATCACCTGAGCGGAATCTTTCATCCTGCATCAATTGCAAATGAAAAGGAATGGTCGTCTTCACGCCTTCAATCACATATTCACTCAAAGCCCTGTACATAGTATCGATAGCTTCTTCTCTTGTTCTTGCCACAGTAATCAACTTCCCAATCATTGAATCATAATAGGGCGGAATTACATAACCTGTGTATGCATGGCTGTCTACCCGTACACCATGGCCCCCCGGCTGATGAAGCACTGTTATTTTTCCGGGCGAAGGACGAAAATCATTGTAAGGATCTTCTGCATTGATGCGGCATTCGATTGCATGTCCCTGTGGTTCGTAATCCAATCCGGAAATTTTTTCTCCCATCGCAATCTTGATCTGTTCTTTGATCAGATCATGATTGATCACTTCTTCGGTAACGCAATGTTCTACCTGGATACGTGTGTTCATTTCCATGAAATAGAAATTGCGATGTTTATCCACTAAAAACTCAATAGTTCCTACACTTTCATAATTGATAGCAGCAGCCGCTTTTTTTGCAGCCTCTCCCATTTTATGGCGTAATTCCGGTGTCATAAATGGCGAAGGTGATTCTTCAACCAGTTTTTGGTGACGGCGCTGAATGGAACAATCTCTTTCACTCAAATGACAAACGGTACCGTATTGATCTCCTGCAACCTGAATTTCGATGTGGCGGGGCTCTTCAACAAACTTCTCCATGTAAATGCCATCGTTCTTGAAAGCTGCACCCGCTTCTACTTTTGCAGTGTCGTATGCTCTTTCCATTTCACTTTCTTCCCAAACAATTCGCATTCCTTTTCCACCACCACCTGCCGTTGCTTTAAGGATCACGGGATAACCCATCTCCCTTGCTATACTTTTTGCCTCTTCTAAACTTTGAAGCAAACCTTCACTTCCGGGAATTACCGGAACACCTGCAGCAATCATAGTTTCCTTTGCAGAGATCTTATCTCCCATCTTACTGATCATTTCTGCAGTGGGGCCAATGAACTTAATACCATGATCAGCGCAGATTTGCGAGAATTTTGCATTCTCCGCTAAAAAACCATAACCGGGATGAATGGCATCCGCATTGGTAATTTCAACGGCTGCCATAATGTGCGGAATATTCAGGTACGAATCACTGCTTTGCGGCTTGCCAATACAAACAGCTTCATCTGCAAATTTTACATGCAGGCTGTCCCTGTCGGCAGTGGAGTAAACCGCCACTGTCTTAATGCCCATTTCACGGGCTGTGCGAATGACACGTAAAGCAATCTCTCCGCGGTTCGCAATTAGTATTTTTTTAAACATAGATTCAATGTGCTAATGTGCAAATTTGCAAATGTGCTAATCAGCTAAAACAAACTGCACAACTTTTAGAAATAAAAAAAACTCAAAAAATAACTAAACGGTGTTTTTCTTTTTGATGTGTATAAGATCTTTCCAATAATTTTTGATATTGCTTCAAGCTTTTCCAACAATGTTTTGCAAGAGGGATAACTTTCTGCATAATCACATAATAGCAGCCAATATTGCGTTTCATCAGCCTCTTTAGCTGCAATTTTTATCTTGTGAATAAAATCTGCTTTACTCTCTGGATTCTGCGCCTCCATTGCATTTGCACCAATTGAGGTGGCTGATCGAAGCAACTGTTTTGCAAGTACAAATTTTTTCATGCTTTTCAATTCCTCACAATACTCAATTACTGACAGTGAAAATTCGATTGTCAGTTTTAGCAAGGGATTGTTCTCAATTAATTCTTTTTGCATGAGAATTATTTATGAATAGCTGAAACATCTCATGAACTACTTGCACATCTGCACATTTGCATATTAGCATATCAACTTGGTTCAACCAGGAAAAGCGGCTGATCGTATTCAACCGGTGAAGCATCTTCCACCAGTATCTTTACGATCTTTCCTTTGACTTCACTTTCAATTTCGTTGAACAATTTCATTGCCTCAATAATACAAACCACTTTACCGGGGCTTACCTCATCACCCACTTCCACAAAAATGGGTTTGTCGGGTGATGGCCTGCGGTAAAATGTACCAATCATCGGGCTTTTAATAGTAATTGTGTTGGATGGAGTTGTTAATTCTAGTTTTGGTTTTTCCGGGGTTTGTGCCGGAATTGCTGTTGAAGAAGTTTGCTGTTGCTGCGCAACTGGCTGCGCAAAAACCGGCGCTTGCATCGAGGCAGCTACCATTTGTGTGACCTGCTCCTCCTTCTGCTTTATCGTTAACCTGAATTCTTTCTGCTCAATAGTTACTTCACCAATATTCGTATCATTGACCAATTTGATCAATTCCTGAATTTGCTTGAAATCCATTTGTTTCAATTTATTATTATTTTGGTTAATACAGGTCGGCTAAGATAGGAAAACTTCTGAACCGTAATTTACAGGATCGAGCGATTAATAGGAAAATCGTTTGCAAAAAAAGAAAGAGTCTTCCTTTTCCAGGAGACTCTTTTATCCTATACAATCTTTTCATCCATTAATCTCAGTTCAGATTATTCTTTCACTCTTTCTACGTATTCGTTTGTCTTCGTATTCACACGAATCAATTCACCTTCATTTACAAATAAAGGTACCATTACAGTGGCCCCCGTTTCAACGGTTGCAGGCTTCAGGGTTCTTGTTGCCGTATCGCCTTTCAAACCGGGTTCGCTGTAGGTTACTTTCACCACAATCTTGTCGGGCAACTCCACACTCATTGGAGTTTCTGTTTCTGTGTTGAATAAAACAGAAACTGTTTGACCATCCTTTAAAAATTGCGGTGCATCAATAGCATTTTCAGGAACAGATACCTGCTCAAAAGTTTCATTGTCCATGAAATTATAACCCGTCTCATCCTTATATAAATATTGATACTCTTTTCGTTCAACACGAACCGGGAAAATATTATCGCCGCTGTTCCAGGTTTTTTCGATGGTGCGGTTGTTATCTACACCGGTAAGTTTTGCCCAAACTTTTGCGGCCGCTCGTGCTGTTTTGTTTTCACCAAATTCTACTACTTTGTAAAGGCTGCCATCGATCTTGATGATCAGGCCGCGGCTGATGTCTGATGTAGTTGCCATAAAAATTTTATGATTTATGAATGACTCCCTCCAATAGCCATCGGGATGCTTACCCGATTTTGGGGCACGCAAAAGTAAGAAAAACAGGCATTGAGCAAGCGTTAAGCCCAAGAATGAAGAACAAGGACTAATTTTAAACACAGACTGGAAATTATTAAATACACCTGCTGGCACTATTTTTTATTCAAAGCAGAAGACATGAAACAACGAATCACGAGCAAGGCTTTCACAGGGAAACTAATACTGATTTTTCTTCTTACTTCAGCATATTCAGGCTTTGGCCAGAAAACCGTAGTGGTGGACAGTTCCCTTCCCAACTACCGCGTTGTTATTCCGGGTATTGAATATAAAAGAAGCGGCCTTTATCAATTTTTCTGGGGTAAACATTACCGCAAGGAATGGACCACTCCCGTTGCAGTTCCCGTGATCAACCTGGATACCATCAAAGGTGGTCTTAAAGCAGTAAAACAAGGCGGGGGCAGGCAAAGTAAAACCTTACGGCTGCAGGATAAGAATGGGAAACAATACGTACTTCGTTCTGTTGATAAGGATTACGGAGGCGCTTTACCCGAAATTGCCTTAGGTACATTTATTGAAGATTTAGCCAAGGACCAGGTTTCTACCGCACATCCCTTCGCCGCCGTTACTATCCCGGTAATGATTGATGCCGCCGGTGTTTTTCATACCAATCCTCAAATTGTTTATGTTCCTTACACACCAAGTCTTGGTGAATACAATGAAACCTTTGCCAGTTTGCTCTGCCTGTTTGAAGAACGTCCCGATGAAGATCAATCCGATGCTCCCAACTTTGGTTATTCGGAAGATGTGAAGGGAACTGAAAAAATGTATGAAAAGATCCGGAGCGAGAACGATCACCGGGTGGATCAGAAGGCATTTGTAAAAGCAAGATTATTTGACATGTTCGTTGGCGATTGGGGACGCCACGATGATCAGTGGCGATGGGCGGAGTTTGACAGTGCTGATTATAAAATTTACAAACCCATTCCCCGCGACCGCGACCAGGCCTATACTCAATTTGATGGCTTTTTATTAAAAAAGATTTTAGGCAGGGAAGAATTGGAAACTCTTCAAACCTTTGAAGGCCGTATAAAAAATGTAAAGAAATATAACTTTCCGGCCCGTTACATTGATCGTCAGTTAACCAATGAAGTTCCCAAACAAACCTGGATCGATATTGCCAAAGAACTACAGCAAAAATTGACCGACAATATCATTGAGCTCAGTGTAAAACAAATGCCTGAGGAAATGTTCCGCATTTCAGGCAATGAGATCATCAGGAAGCTTAAATCAAGAAGAGATCTTTTAGATAAGTACGCCGAAAAATATTACAGGTTCATCAACAAAGAAGTGGAAGTGGTTGGCACTACAGAAGACGAATATTTCGAAATCAAAAAACTGAATGATAAAGAAACACAGATCAACATTTATGATTTGAATAAAGAAGGACAGCCAAAGAAAAATCCGTTTTATTCAAGAACCTTTACAAGCGACGAAACGCATGAAGTGCGGCTCTATGGTTTGGGAGGAAATGATATTTATAAAATCGATGGAAGTGATAACGGCACAAAAATCAGGATCATTGGCGGACCTGACAAGGATTCATTAGTGAATGAATCCCGAACAAGAATCAGGTATTATGACAACCCTGGCAATTTTGTTTCAGGCAATGTTCGCAAGCATTTATCAAACGATTCTTCAATCAATGAATACAACTACAAAGCATTTAAATACAATGTAGGACATACCATTAAACTGCCTTTTTACAGCAATACACGGGGCATTCATGTGATGGGAGGATATACCTACACCAGGCAAGGCTGGAGAAAAGAACCATTTAGCTGGAGTCAAACTTTGAGATTCGTTTATTCTTTCACTAATAAATCTTTTGGCGGCGATTATACAGGTATTTTTAACCAGGTAATCGGCAAATGGAACATTTTATTAAACGCCAGCTATGACCAGGTGCTTAAAAACTATTTCTTTGGAGTAGGTAATGAATCTCCTTACACCAAAAAAATTGATTACTACACTTTGCATACCTCCGATGGTAATGGAAGCATTGGATTAAAC
>JAGIAB010000181.1 GCA_017745135.1 Flavisolibacter sp. | reverse complement strand
AATAGCACAATGGTTATTAACCAGTGATGTAAAGACGGTTGCTATGGAAAGCACCGGAACCTGCTGGCAAAGCCTGTTCGCTGTTTTGCAAAATGCAGGTTTGCAGGTGATCTTATGCAATGGCAAGTTTACAAAAAACATACAAGGTAAGAAGACCGATGTACAAGACTGCCAATGGATACAAAAGCTGCACACCATAGGTTTATTAACCGGAAGTGCAGGAGATGCGAAAGCTTATTCATAAGTTTGATATAAAGACTGACGAATTAGGACTGCAAATCAACTGCTTATAAAACGTTAGTCAGAAACCTTATGAGAGTTCAAATAGCAAGTGACTTACATTTAGAGTTTGGAGGGTCGGAACTGGATTTTAGTAACGTTGATTTAGTAGTACTGGCCGGTGATGTAAATATTGGCGAGAATGGGTTTTTGTGGATAAAAGAAAAGATTAAGCATATCCCAGTACTATATGTTCTTGGAAACCATGAGTATTACAGAAACAGCTATCCGAAATTGCTTAATAAGCTGCTTGAGTCATCTTTAGGCTCTAATATTCATGTTCTTGAAAAATCAAGCGTGGACATTGATGGTACGATTTCACGGGACAACTCTATGGACAAGTTTTGAATTGTTCGGAGATCCTAAAATTTCAGGTCCGATTTGTCAACAGAAAATGAACGATTATAAGTTGATCCGGTTAGATCCATCGTACTCAAAGCTTCGGTCCATTGACACTCACCTGTTCCATTATCGGTCGTTGAAATGGTTAAAGGAGAGTTTACTTAC
Source organism: Flavisolibacter sp. (assembly GCA_017745135.1). GTDB lineage: Bacteria > Bacteroidota > Bacteroidia > Chitinophagales > Chitinophagaceae > Flavisolibacter. The sequence goes on along the minus strand of JAGIAB010000181.1, from coordinate 5,661 downwards.
TTCGCAGGCGAAAAAGAATATTATTGTAACGCATCATGCACCCAGTGCCAGGTCGATTCCGGAAAAGTATAAAAACGATATAATTTCTGCGGCATATGCCTCTGACTTGGAAAATTTCATTATTGAAACACAACCTGACATCTGGATTCATGGCCATGTTCATGAGCCATTTGACTACTTCATACACAAAACGAGAATTATCTGTAACCCACATGGGTATATTCAAGACCCTTATAATGGATTTAATTCCAAGCTGGTGATAGAGGTCAGTGTCTAACACAAGTGGCAGTTGCACAACTAACTTTTGCAGATGATATTTTCCCCCAGGCTCGCCGTAGTCTTCTTAAATACCTAAAAGCTATCCGTAGATGGCATCTTCGGATTGTTCTGATTATATTAGTTACTCCTGGTTTTCTTATTAGCTAACTGTATGATTAGACTATTGCTGGCCCTGTTCTTGTCATTGGCTTTCGTCACATCGAACACGCAAGCTGGTACAGGCACCCAAACCGTTCTTCCGTAGCATCCACGGTCTATGTCTGCAACAATGGAAAAACAGAAGTCTATCACGTAAATAAAAATTGCAGTGCCCTTAAAAGATGTACCCATGAAATAAAACCAGTGAAATTGAGCTCATTGGCAGGAAAGAAATTCAGCCTACCAGGTTTTATGAATATTTCTGACCTAATAAATATACCTTTTGCTCGTTTTCAATACCTTTTAACGTAATCGTTAATGGCTCACTAGATGGGGGATCTGACAAAAAACCGTAAATGTCAGATGAAACGACCAGGCTGTTATTTAAAAATTTTGTGGCATTCTGAAGCCTTGACGCTATATTGACCGGGTAGCCCATTACAATCATCCGCTCCTCATTTCCAATACGGATTACACCACTAACTACCCTGCCAATGTGAATACCAATGCCAACCTGGATATTTTCATGAAAATGAATTTTGAAATAGCTGTCATTTATGTTCACAAGATCTTCCAAAATTGTCGAAGCCGCCTTAACAGCAGATTGAACACTTTGTACTCGGCCTGTATCGCAACCAAATACAGCATATAAACCATCGCCGGTTGTTTCGATGATCTTACCCTGGTTACTTTCAATAATGTTTTGAAAAACTAAAAAAAGTTTTCGGATGATATGGATCGTGTCAAAGGGAAGAAGTTTTTCTACAAGTGGCGTAAAATTTCTTATGTCGAGAAAAAATAAAACCAACTCTCTTTCTTCACCAATTTGTTGTGAAGATGCGCCTGAAGAATTGCCAACATATATACCGATGTCGGTTTCATCTTGTATGATCCTTGCTAATTTAATTGAACCACCTGTAATATGGGTTTGGCAAGCTAAACGTACATTGCGTGGAAAATGCATTTGATCGTTTAAAAGTTTTTCCTTCGCATTTGGAGGGGTTAGCCATTCTGCACCCTCTATAACCAAAACTCTGCAGGTTGAACATTTAGCCTTACCTCCACAAACATGAAATAAGGGAACACCGGCTGACAGTGCCGCTTCCAGGATCGTTTGATTTGGAGAAGCGTAAACACATCCTTCTTTTGGAAATTCAATAAAGTATTTGCTTGCCTCACTCATAGCGGATACTTTAAATTGTGAGAATATCTAAATACAATTGCCTTGCTTACAGAAAAGTCTCCATTACATAATGAACGGACAAGGTGGTGCTCTTCACTAAGCGCAACAGGCATTTTCGCATTTTGAAGTTATGCATCTTTTTTCCATCGACGTTTTATTACATTGTGCATTCTGTTTCCTGGATAGCTGATGTCAGAGTAGGGAAACCAATAGCCTTACTCATTATAAGCCTCTAATTAACAGATATTGCTTAAATAAATTGTCCCACATCAGTAATAACGGAATTACTAAAAATTTATATTGTCGCAGGCTCATGTTTAATGAGATGGTTTAGCCATTCATTTATACAAATTCACAACAACATCTATTGTGCACATTTTCTAACAATTTGACTCCGCCAGCGGTCCTCTTGCTTTTTTCGTAACTTTAAAAACACTTTACCAGTATCAGCCATTGATACTTCAGCTTGAATAACCCATTCGTATCTTTTTGGGAAATAACTCCCTATACCCCGAGAACCTCGATTTACATTCCACCATTTGGTTTTAGCAGGCTTAAAACGAACAGTTGTCGCCGTTTTCATGATGAGAAATAATTATCCTGATCAAATGGATTATTTAAATTTTTCGTTAACCATAAAACTTCAGCAGGTATTGTACCTGTTACTCTTCCTGTTTATGATAAGCCCGGCAAAAGCCCAGGAAGAGGAAAAAACCTTTGAAGTATACGGTTACATCAAGACAGATATCGGCTACAATATTGATCAGATGAATCCTGACTGGATTGATCTATTACGCGTTACCAAACTCCCCCAGTGTAAAGATCAATTTGCACCGAATGGAAAAATTTATTTCGGTATGCGTGACACCAGAATAGGATTTAATAACTGGTCGAATACTCCACTGGGTAAACTCAAAATCAATTTTGAGTTTGATCTTTTTGGTGTAGGACCGAATGTCGGTCAAACCATCTTTCGCTTCCGAAAGGCCTATGGAGAACTGGGGAAGTTTTTAATAGGGCAAACCGAAAGCGTTTTCACAGATGTAGAGGTAACTCCGAACACACTTGATTATGGGGCGCCTCCGGGCAGGGCATATGTACGAACTATCCAGGTACGTTATTCGCAAACCAGCGAGCATAACAGATGGGCTGTGGCATTGGAACAGCCTGGCGCTACTTCTGATGAGGGTATTTATGCCAACCGGATAGAACTGCAAAATGTAAGGGCACAATTCAAACTGCCGGATCTTACAGCCCAGTACCGCAGGATCATGAAAAGCGGTTATATTGAACTGGCAGGCGTTTTAGAATGGATCAGATGGAAAAATACCGTCATTAGCTCAATTGACCTGAGTGGAGAGGAATTAGGGTGGGGTTTTTACATCAGTTCCAAATATCAATTGAATAGTAAGACCCTTTTCAAAGGCCAACTGGTCTATGGTAAGGGCATTGAGAACTATTTAACCGATGCCGCCTTTGATATTGGCATTAAAAACAATTTTGCTAATCCTTTCAGGCCAATATTAGGCGTTGCATTACCGGTACTAGGTGGACTAGCTTTTTTTGAACATAAATGGACCAGCAAATGGAGTAGCACAATTGGATATTCCGGGGTGCGTATATACAACGCAGATGCCCAGGCAGGCAATGCATTCCAAAATGGTAATTATGCCATTGTCAATTTACAGTATCAGCCTGTTTCACAACTTCAGACAGGCGTTGAATTGCAATGGGGTCAGAGAAGGAATTTTAGTGACGGTTTTAGCTCATCTACGGTTAGGGTACAGTTTTCAGGTAAATACAATATTTCCCATGCGTTTTATAAAAATGTAAATAAATAAAATGCTGACGGGAAAAATTATTTATAACATTTAAAACAAACCAGTAGTATGAAATATCTATCTTTTTTTATTGCAGCCCTTATTATATCTGCATGCAATAATCAGCCTTCCGGCCAGGAGAAACAGAATCCCGATTCTTCAAAAAAAGCAGAAAGCCAGGCAGTTAATAATAATGATACGTTGCCGCCTCCCTATGCTACCAAATCTGTTGTAAAAACAAGCGAGGAAATTGGATAGCCGGCTGGTAAAACGCCGGTTGCGCCGGCAGGTTTTACCGTTTCAAAATTTGCAGAAGGGCTTCAGCATCCCCGCTGGATCTATGTGGCCGCTAACGGTGATGTATTTGTTTCGCAAGGAAATAATGAAAACAGTGCGAATAATATTTTACTCTTTCGCGATGCCAACAACGATGGTACCGCTGAAAGTAAATCTGTTTTTCTTAGTGGTTTAAGTATGCCTTTGGGCATGCTCATACTGAATGACAAATTTTACGTAGCCGACAATGATGCTTTAATGGAATATCCCTACACTGCAGGCGCTACCTCTATTAAAGCCCAGGGGAAAAAAATCGTTTCCCTGCCCGGCGGAGAGCGACACTGGACAAGAAATGTCATTGCCAGTAAAAACGGCGATAAGTTATACATATCGGTTGGCTCTGCTTCAAATATTGCAGAAAACGGGCTTGATAAAGAAGAAGGACGGGCATTAATACTTGAAGTAAACAAAGACGGCAGCGGCAAAAGGGCATTTGCCAGCGGACTCAGAAATCCTGTGGGCATGGATTGGGCTCCGGGAACAAATGTATTATGGACAGCGGTAAACGAACGCGATGAACTGGGCGACGAAGTGCCACCGGATTATTTGACCAGTGTACAGGAAGGAGGATTCTATGGCTGGCCTTATGCCTATTGGGGAAAAAACGAAGACCCGCGCTTTAAAGGTAAAAGACCTGATCTTGTTCAAAAATCAATTAAGCCTGATGTATCACTTGGCCCGCATACAGCATCAATGGGACTGGTATTTTATACCAAAGACGCCTTTCCGGAAAAGTACAGGGGCGGTGCTTTTGTAGGGCAACACGGATCCTGGAATCGTTCAAAATTTTCAGGGTATGAAGTTGCATTTGTTCCATTTGCCAATGGAAAGCCTACTGGCCCTTACGAAGATTTCCTGACCGGCTTTATTGCCGATGAAGCCAAGAGTGAAGTGTATGGACGTCCCGTTGGCGTGGCCGTGGCAGCAGATGGCTCCTTGCTCGTGGCGGATGATGGAGCAAATATCATTTGGAAAGTGAGCTATAAAAAATAAGAAGTAGGCTATGTTGTGTACTTCAAAACAGGTGCTCAAAAGAAGATCAGCCGGTGAAGCGTTGATCCATTTTACGTTAAAGCAAAGAAAACAACTGAATCTTTGCCGTTTGCCTCTTCTGCATCCTTCAAAGGTTCTTGTTTTCGCCGATGCGTCGCCGGTTATTATTCCTTACCCCAGGATATTCGCCCGGTATCGAACGTCTTAAAAAATGCCATTGATGTGGGTTCCCGTCCTTATAGACGAAACGCATGGGCTGGAAAATCTGGTGCTGTGGTAAGAGCGCAATCAGTGCCTCAGGGGGGATTCGTACTTATCATCATCTGCACCAGTCGATGGTTTTTTGTTGATGTCCCCATGATGCAGCAACGCGAAGCCTATATCGAAAATGCCCCGAGCTTACTTGATGAAGGGGGAAACCTGGTGCCGGCTATAAAAAGCTTTCTGCAAACCTTTCCAGATGCCTATGAAACGTGTGTCAGTAAATTTTTAAAGAACACTAAACTTTAAAGTATGAACCGATTAGAAAACAAAGTAGCTATCATTACGGGTGCAGCCCAGGGTATGGGGGCATCTCACGCAAGAACTTTTGTTGCTGAAGGAGCTAAAGTCGTTTTAACAGATTTGAACGAAAAGGCCGGCAAATCCCTTGCGGACGAACTTGGCGAAAATGCTTTATTCATGAAGCATGATGTAACCAAGGCCGAAGAATGGGCCAACGTCGTTAAAAAGACGGAGGACAAATTCGGACCTGTTACGGTGCTCGTAAACAATGCAGGCGTTTTAGGGCCTATAGCAAAAACGGCCGACCTGGATTATGACGAATATCTTAAAGTCATTGCGGTTAACCAACATGCCCCATTTTTAGGAATGAAGGCTGTCATTCCATCCATGCTGAAAGCAGGGATGGGT
>JAGIAB010000180.1 GCA_017745135.1 Flavisolibacter sp. | reverse complement strand
TCAGATATTTGCCTTATATATTGATAATCAATATTTTTTACTAGAATTCGTTTGCTTGCCAAAACTATTACCATGAAAAACTTGGTACTATGTGTTGCATAGTACCAAATAACACCATAACTTTGTTCTCCTAAATGGACAGGTTATGAACAATCAGGTGTTTTACTTCCTTTTTTTGATCGTTCTTTTTTCAGGCTGTAGCCATCTTACGGCGCAGGAAAAAAAATCTGAGGACAAACTATACACTGAAATAGCGCACATGGACAGTGTCCTGTTCAATGCTTTCAATAGCCGTGATACGTTAACCTTCAAAAAATTCTTTACTGAAGATCTTGAGTTTTATCACGACAAAGGTGGTTTGACCGGATACCAACATACAATAGAATTTATGCGGTCGACAGCAAAGAGCACGAACGGCTTGAGAAGAGATTTAGTGCCGGGAAGTTTGGAAGTATATCCCATCCCAAATTATGGTGCTATGGAAATTGGCGCTCATACTTTCTGCCACCAGGAAAATGGAAAACAGGATTGTGGCACTTTCAAATTTGTACACATCTGGAAGAAGGTTGGCAATGAATGGAAGATTGCCAGGGTGGTAAGCTATGGTCATTAAAATTTTCAGAATACAATAAACAAAACAATATGAATATCGAGAATACACAGAGCCAGATGCGGAAAGGGATTTTGGAGTTCTGTATTCTTTCCATTATTCGCCGGGGTGAGGCCTATCCCAGTGATATAGTGGAGGAGATGAAAGCTGCCAACCTTCAAATTTTAGAAGGAACACTGTACCCCCTTCTTACCCGCCTTAAGAATGCTGATATGCTCACCTACCGTTGGGTAGAAAGCAACTCAGGGCCGCCGCGTAAATATTTTTCGCTTACGCCAAAAGGAGAAGCTTTTTACAAAGAGCTGGAGCAAACCTGGCAAGAGCTGTCCGATGGCGTAAATGCATTAACCAACAAAAAAGAAAGTAATCTCTAAACTTCAACCAAAGCTTAATAACAATGAAAAAGATCATCAACATAAACTTATCCGGCAGAGTAATCCCGATCGAGGATTCTGCATACGAAAGTTTACAACGATACATCGAAAGCCTCCGCCGCTATTTTGCTAATGAAGAAGGTCGTGATGAGATCATCAACGACATTGAAAGCCGCATTGCTGAACTGATGAATGATATAGTTCGCCGCGGCGCTACAGCAGTTACCGATGCGGACATTGAAGAGATCATCAACTCTATGGGGCGTGTAGAGGATTTTGAAAGAGCCGATGCCGAAGAAAAAGCATCTTCTGCCTCCGGACAAACTTCTGGCACTTCTACTCAGGCCCAGGCAGAGCCAAAAAGAACCAAAGGAAGATTGTACCGTGATGGCTCCGACAAATTTTTGGGTGGAGTTTGTGCCGGTATTGCCAACTACATGAATGTTGATCCTGCTATCGTTCGCCTTTTGTTTGCCATTATTACATTCGGCGGATTTGGAATGGGCATTATCATTTACCTGGCTTTATGGATCATTTTGCCGGTGAGAAATTTGGATACTTATGTAGGCAAAAGGCTTTTCCGTAATCCTGATGATAGAGTGATCTCTGGTGTAGCAGGAGGCTTGGGAGCTTATTTCGACAAACCTTCATGGGCTTTTCGTTTAATTTTTGCAGCACCTCTTTTGCTTAATATTTTGTTCGGTGTGTTGAACGGCATCTTCTTCATGTGGCAACGCGATATCTTCCCGAACATCTTTATCGGTTCTTTCTCAGGAACATTTATTCTTGCTTACATCATTCTTTGGATTGTTTTGCCCGAAGCAAAAAGCCCTTTTGAAAAAATGGAAATGCGTGGTGAAAAAGTTGATGTAAACAGGATCAGGCAAAACGTGCAGGAAGGAATGGGCGATTTTAAAAACCGCATGCAAAGCTGGGGCGAGGAAGTGAAAACTTCTGCACAAAGAATGGGTAACAGGGCGCAGGAATTTGTACGTGGTCAGGGTGCTGATTTTGCTTCCGATCTCAGGCAGGCTTCGCAACCTGCAGGACAGGGATGTTTGCATGCCATTGGCGTGATCATAAAAGCCTTCTTCATTTTTGTTGCAGGATGCATCACCTTAGCTCTGTTTGCTGCATTAATGGCGGTACTTTTCGGGGGAGTAGCCTTCTGGCCTATCAACAATTTCCTTTGGACTTCGCCCATTCAAAAGGTATTAGCCTGGGGTACTATTATCTTCTTTATTGGTGTTCCCATCATTGGCTTTATGACCTGGCTGATCAGAAGAATTGTAAGAGTCCGTTCAGGAAGCCGTTATCTCGGCTGGATCTTCGGTGGGCTTTGGACCATTGGTTGGATATGTGCTGTACTGTTTGCAGTAAGCATTGCAAAAGATGTAAGAGACTACGAGAGAGTGAATACAGAAATTGCCTTAACGCAACCTGTCAGCGGAAAATTAATAGTGAATGTGAACGAACCCGAAATACGTTATAGCCGGGGCTTTGGGTGGATGCGTCATGACAATACTGGTTGGGACATTACCGAAGATACTTTGAAGTACAATAATGTAAAGCTGCGGATCAGCAAAAGCGAAGACTCTTCCTATCACATTTATACCAATAAATACAGCTTTGGTAGTTCGATCAGCGATGCCCGGAACCGTGCTGAAAGGACATTGTTTAATGCATCAACCCAGGACAGCCTATTGAATCTCTCAAGCGGTTTGAGAATTGACCGTACCAGTAAATTCCGCGGCCAGGGTGTGATCATGGAAATACAAGTTCCTGTAGGAAAAAAAATCCGTTTTGATGAATCACTCATACATGCTTATAACCCATGGGTAGTAAGGAGAGCAGGCAGAGACTACCATCGCTCCTGGGGCCGTGAGAGGTATAATATCGATTGGGATTACGATGATTATTTTGACTGGGATGCCGATGTGGATTACGTAATGGGCAGTGATGGAAAACTAATTAAAGCCGATAAAGCTGTCATGGATTCAACCGGTGTTTACGAAAAAAAATCAGAAAAAAACCGGTTGAAAGAGCTGGAGGAAAAAGAAAGAAAAAATGAAAGAGAAAGGCAGGAAATAGAACGTGAAAAAGAAAGATTACAATTGCAACAAACGGACAGCAATTCCACAGGATACAAAGGCAAAAAGAAAGATTCTGATCTTGCTTCGCTGGATTTATTTACACCACTGATCATATAATTCAAGTCGGTTGAAGTTGGAATCCCGCAGCAGGCGGGAAGAAAACGGGCTCTCAATTCTTTGAGGGCCTTTTTAATCGCAGATTACGCAGATTAAAAAAAGGATTTCACGGATGGGTTAAACAAAGGGATTATTGATGGTTCAAATGTGCATTCCGTAGAGATAACAATAATCAACATCTGAACAAGCTATAACAGTCGGTGTAATCCCAATAAAATCTGCGTAATCTGCGATTATTTTTGCCATCCAAATTTTACTCATGAAGAACACACCTTTCACACAAAAGCATATTGAGCTTGGCGCAAAGATGGCCGAGTTTGCAGGCTACAATATGCCCATCAGCTATTCGGGAATTAATGATGAACATCAAACAGTGCGTAGAAATGCAGGAGTGTTTGATGTAAGCCATATGGGCGAGTTTATGCTGAAAGGTGAAAATGCATTGGATTTGATACAAAGAGTTACAACGAATGATGCTTCAAAATTAACAGCCGGGAAAATTCAATACACTTGCCTGCCAAATGAAAATGGTGGCATTATTGATGATTTACTTGTGTATTGCATTGAAGAAAACAAAGTGTACATGCTCGTAGTAAATGCAAGCAACATTGAAAAAGACTGGAACTGGATTCAGAAATTTAATGAGAAGGATGTTGAGATGCACAACATTTCCGATGACACTTGTTTATTGGCAATACAAGGGCCCAATGCAACAAAAATATTGCAGCCGCTTACCGAAATGGATATTTTGAATTTGAAGTATTACACGTTTGTAAAAGGAAGGTTTGCCGGTATTGATAATGTTTTGGTAAGTGCCACCGGCTATACCGGTGCAGGCGGCGTTGAAATTTATTTTAAAAATGAAGGCGACAACGCTGAAAAAATGTGGAATGCAATCTTTGAGATCGGTACACCACAAGGATTGAAACCGATTGGCCTGGCAGCAAGAGATACGCTTCGCCTGGAGATGGGATATTGCCTGTATGGAAATGATATTGACGATACTACTTCACCGCTTGAAGCCGGATTGGGATGGATTGTTAAATTCACAAAAGAGTTTACAGCAAAAGAAATCATACAGAAACTGAAAGGAGAAGGAATTCAAAGAAAGCTCGTTGGTTTTGAAATGATCGATCGTGGCATTCCAAGACATCATTACGAAATATGCAACGAGGAAGGAAAGCAAATTGGCTATGTTACTTCGGGCACGCAATCACCAAGTTTAAATAAAGCTATAGGAATGGGTTATGTTGAAATCGATTCTTCAGCGTTGGATTCATTGATCTGTATCAAAGTCCGTGATAAGTTATTACAGGCTAAAGTGGTGAAAATTCCTTTCAGTTAACTCAATAATCCGGTTACGATATCCGTTCTTAAAAGATTATCTGCACATTTGCACATCTGCATGTCAGTACATTAATCGTATGCCTTTTATTCATTTAACCACTTTTATTGCAGCGCCACAGGACCGCGTATTTGATTTAAGCAGGAGCGTTGACCTTCACAAAGCTTCGATGAAGCATCACGAAGAAAAAATTATTGACGGTACTATGAATGGTTTGATGAATATAAATGATACCGTAACCTGGACAGCCAAACACTTATTCAAACAAAGAAGATTGAAAATTAAGATCACCAAATTTCAGCGGCCTGATTATTTTATTGATGAACAGGAAGCTGGTGATTTTAAAATGATGAAGCACGAACATTATTTCAAATCAATTGAGAACGGAACTATCATGATCGATCAATTCCATTTTGAAACACCAAAAGGTTTTATCGGAAGATTGATCAATAAATTTTATTTAGAAAACTACATGACGCAATTGCTTAAAGAACGAAATAAAATGATCAAAGAAGTTGCAGAAAGCAATTTGTGGAAACAATATTTAGTGTAATGAAAAAACCAAGTTTACATACCGCTTTATCTCCTGCTTTATTACATCTCTACGATGTAAACAACACCATTGTAGTTGTAATTGATGTATTAAGAGCAACATCAACCATAGCCACTGCATTATACAACGGCGCCAAAGAAATAATTCCGGTGGATAGCGTTCAACGATGTATTCAATTAGGCAAAGAGCTGGAATGCATTACTGCTGGTGAAAGGGATGGGCAGATCGCTCCCGGTTTACAATATGGCAATTCTTCTTTTGAATACCCAAGGGAATTTATTGAAGGAAAAACATTAGTGCTCACAACTACCAATGGCACAAAACTTCTGCACATGGCTTTGGCCAAAGGTGCAACGGAAATTATTACTGGCGCCTTTCTAAATCTTTCAGCAGTTTGCGAACATTTGATTCAGATGAAGAAGAATGTTATCCTTGCTTGTTCCGGTTGGAAAGACAGGGTAAACATAGAAGACACGATGTTGGCTGGCGCGGTGGTTTCTATTGTTGAAGAACATTTCTCCATCAATTGCGATTCGTCCCGCATTGCAGAAACCCTGTACAAAAAAGCAAGAAAAGACATGTACGAGTTTATGAAAACCAACGATGCTTCACACTATCATCGCCTCACCAATTTTGGCCTGGAAAAGGATATACGTCATTGCCTTACTCATGATCTGGCCAATGTGTTACCGGAATATGTGAACGGGAAACTTGTTGTTCAAAAAAAGAAATAAAGGTCCTTATAAAGGCCTTTTGTTTACGGCAATTTTAACGCAGAAATATTGTTTTTTGTCAGGTTTTCTGAAAAGGTTTCAGTTACTTTTGCAGATTGCCCTTTTCGCATTGGGCGATGACAAACTGATTTTGAAATCCTGAAACTATATTCTTTGGCCTTACCACATTTACTCAAATACGTTTATACACACGGAAGTGATGAAGTGATCCGCCGCGGGAAAAAGATCCATGCGATAGGCTTTGTGGAACTGGTAGAGAATGATAATTTGTTTAGCTCTGCCGTATTTCGTGTAAAAGACGATAATTACTCAACTTTTTACAAAGTTTACATCAGTAGTTATAAGGATGCTAAAACTCTTTCGTTGCGTTGTGCCTGTCCTTATAACCTTGGTGATATTTGTCGGCATGAGGCAGCGGCGTTGATTCGTTTGCAGGAAATGATTGATAAGGGCCAGTTGGAAGCGGGTGATGTGACGTATGATCAGAAGCACACTGTTGCCAAGATGAAAACAATTGATTACAGAACCGTTCAATTGTTATCGAGCCATGAAATTGCAAACGAAGCAGAAAAATATTTGAGGGAACATCAACCTGTTATTGAATCTGCAAAAGATGAAACGGTAAAAGC
>JAGIAB010000017.1 GCA_017745135.1 Flavisolibacter sp. | reverse complement strand
TGAAAAAAGCCGGATAAAATTTATCCGGCTAAAATATTTCGTACCTCGTACTTCTAACCTTGTACTTCGTACCTTAAAAGCCATTTTGTCGCTTTTTTGCCCAAGCATGGTATTTGATACTGCACATTCACTTAATTTGCTTAAAATCTAATCAAAGACGATATGAGTTTTAATTCAGAATTTGAAAAATATGCCGTAAAGCACCGGGGTTTATCGAGCAACACATTAGATAGCTATAACAAATATCTTGTTACTGCCCTTACTCCGAATATCATCGAAGAGCGTCCAATGAATGTGGCTGTAATGGATGTTTACAGCCGTTTGATGATGGACCGAATTATATTTTTAGGCTATCCCATCAACGATGAGGTGGCTAATATTGTAACCGCCCAATTACTTTTCCTGGATTCTACTGATAGAACAAGAGACATTAACATGTACGTAAACTCACCTGGTGGCAGTGTTTACGCAGGTCTCGGTGTTTATGATACCATGCAATATGTTTCCCCAGATGTAGCTACGATTTGTATTGGCATGGCTGCATCCATGGGTTGTGTGTTGTTAGCCGCAGGAACAAAAGGCAAAAGAGCTGCATTGAAACATGCCCGCATTATGATGCACCAGCCAAGCGGTGCCATTGGCGGACAGGCAACCGATATTGAAGTAACAGTGAAGGAAATCAGGAAACTGAAAAGAGAATTGTACGAGATCGTCTGCTTTCACTCCGGGCAAAACCCTGAAAAGATCGAAGCAGATTTCGATCGTGACTACTGGATGACTGCTCCCGAAGCAAAGGATTATGGATTAGTAGACGAAGTTCTATTGATCAATCCAAGAAAAGATAAAAAACAAGAAACTAAATAAAAGGAATTAAGATGAGCTTACAAGATCAATTCTACAGACACTGGAATTTAAGGCAACCGCAACCGGATCCAAGCACTCCCGGAACACCGGAAGAGCCCGAAGAAGAAAAGGAAGAAAGAGCCGAGTTAGATACACGCATGCTCTATAAAAAGCTTGAAAAATATTTTTACGATACCCGCAGTATTTATTTATGGGGCATTGTAGACGATAAATCAGCAAAAGATGTAGTAACAAAATTGTTATTGCTGGAGGCCGACAAGCCAGGCGAAGAAATTAAATTCTTCATTAGCAGCCCCGGTGGTTCAGTAACAAGCGGAATGGTAATTTACGATACCATGCAATTGATTAAATCTCCTGTAAGTACCATTTGTATGGGATTGGCGGCATCGATGGGCAGTATTTTATTAAGCGGTGGTGAAAAAGGCAGACGTTTTATTTTTCCTCATGGCGAAGTAATGATTCACCAGCCGTCTTTGGGTGGACATATTCAAGGTGTGAGTGCCGATATGGAAATTCATGCCGAACAAATTTTACGCACCAAGGAAATGGGTGCAAGAATTTTGGCAGAAAACACTGGTCAAACTATCGAACGCATCCGTAAAGATTTTGAGAGGGATTATTGGATGGATGCCGAAAGGTCAGTTGAGTATGGAGTTGTAGATAAGGTTATTAATAAGCTGTATTGAGGTGGTGAATGGTCTCAATGGTTAGTTGTGAATAGTGAATGGTGAGTAGTTGATTCAATTAATAATTTAACCCCGCTTTATGCGGGGTTTGTTTTGAACATGGATGACACAGATGGGATGGATGTTCACAGATTTTATTTATTAGGATTGTGTTCTTGCATGTTTAAATGTGAGGCACTGCAGGCAAGAGTAATTACGCAAGTGCCCTAGCCCCGATAGAAGCGGATACCCCGCTGATCCCGATAGCTATCGGGATTGTGTGCTGGCTTTGTGCCGGACTTGCAGCATAACCAAGTAAAAGCAATTATCCATTGCTTTTGCGAAGGTTGCGAACGAAGTTCTGCGGGCTACGCAGAAATGGAAAGAAGCGGAGTAGTGGTTGCTCCTTATCAAAATCTCATTATTCTTTTTATTTCTACTAAACTACACCGATCCTACTCCACTTCAATCGGTATAGCACTACAAAAAGCCTAATTCAACCGCAAATCATCCTCATTCCCAACAGCTTGTTAGGGGATTTCACCGCATTGGTTTGCGTGTTAGTCTAATAAATTCTTATAATCTTGTCAAATAAACCCTTGCGCCCAAAGGATTTTTCTATTTTTGTAGGCTTAAAATGCAGCTTTTAGCTGAATTAAATGTTCTAACTTAAGTACCAGAAACAATTAAATGGCAAAAAATATTTTACACTGTTCGTTTTGTGGCCGCAGCAGGGATGAAGTAAAGATCCTTATTGCCGGACAAGAAGGACATATTTGCGAGAATTGCGTGGAGCATGCAAGAGAGATCATTGACCAGGAATTAATGGTTCGTGACGATAAGACAGCAAACCCTTCTTCTTTTAAGTTGACAGTGAAAAAGCCTGTCGAGATTAAAAAGTTTCTGGACGAATATGTGATCGGACAGGATGAAGCAAAAAAAGTTTTAGCTGTAGCTGTTTACAATCATTACAAACGTCTTCAATACAAATCTGCTGAAGCAGCCACCAAGGATGAAATTGAAATTGAAAAGAGCAATATCATCATGGTTGGTGAAACCGGTACCGGTAAAACCCTGCTGGCAAAAACCATTGCCAAGCTGTTGAATGTTCCTTTCACCATTGTTGATGCTACTGTGTTTACAGAAGCAGGTTATGTTGGCGAAGATGTTGAAAGCATTCTTACCCGCCTTTTGCAGGTTTGCAATTATGATGTAGCTGCCGCGGAACGAGGCATTGTTTACATCGATGAAATCGATAAGATTGCAAGAAAGAGCGACAACCCTTCCATTACCCGTGATGTAAGCGGCGAAGGCGTTCAGCAGGGCATGTTGAAGCTGCTGGAAGGCACTGATGTTTTGGTTCCACCACAAGGCGGAAGAAAGCATCCTGAACAAAAGCTTATTAAGATCAATACTCAAAATGTTCTTTTCATCTGCGGTGGTGCTTTCGATGGTATCGATCGCATCATTGCACGCCGTGTTCAAACCAACACTATTGGTTTTAATGTGGACAAGGAACAACAGGAGATGATGAAAAAGAATCTTCTGAAATATGTGAACGCACAGGACTTAAAAACATTCGGATTAATTCCTGAATTGTTAGGACGTTTGCCTGTGGCTACACACCTGGATCCTTTGGATGCGGAAACCTTAAGAGCTATTCTTACGGAACCAAAGAATGCATTGATCAAACAATACATTCGCCTGTTTGAGCTGGAAGGTATTAAGTTGACGATTGAAGACGAGGTTTTTGACTTCATGGTGGAGAAAGCAGTGGAATACAAATTAGGAGCAAGAGGATTGCGCAGCATCTGCGAAGGAATACTTACTGATGCCATGTTTGAATTACCTTCTTCTAAAGAAAAATTCTTCAACCTCGATATTGAATACGCTAAACGTAAGTTTGATAAGAGCAAGTTGAGCCTTCTGAAGGTGGCGTAATTATTACACGTCCTGATAGCTATCGGGATTATTCACTAATTACACGAATTAGTTCATCAGCGAAATCATTCTTAATCATTAAATCAGTGATCATATGTTTGGATTAAACAAAGACAATGCACAAGGACAGGTAACGGAACTTATTGAAAGATTAAAATCAGAGGCAGAACTTAGTGATGAACAGGCCGGTAAGGTGATCGAAACCATCAAAAATTTTGTGGTGGATAAATATCCAATGCTTTCAGGAGCTGTGAATAATATTTTCGGGAATAAATAGAACCTACCCTGACCCTCTCCAGTAAAGCTGTAGAGGGAACAAGCTATTCCACAGCAAAGACTTATTTATATAACCTATTTCAATTGAGCCACTCATTACGAGTGGTTTTTTATTTTCAAACAATTCAGGCCTTTGATTTGTTGGTAATAAACAAAACCAAAAGTCATGAACGAATTAATTAACCAAATAGTAGAAAAGACAGGCATCCCTGCCGATAAAGCACAGCAGGTTTTAGGTGTGGTTGCCGGTTATGTAAAACAAAAGTTTCCTGCATTTGGAGGGCAGATTGATTCGGTTTTAGGAACAAGCGGCGGGCAGGCAGGCGGCGCTGCAGGTGGAAGCGGAAACCCTTTGGGTGATATTGGCAGCAAGCTTGGTTTTTAAAAAGTAATCCCGCCGAGGCGGGATTTTGGTTCAAGTACATAGGTTTTGGTTTTCCGTCCTAAGTATATTTTAAATAAGGTTAGTAAGTAATTACTCTAAAAAAGTTGCACAAAGTTTAAGCTCATCTGTATTTAACGAAGGAAAAGTTTTAAACATGGTGTGGAAATCATAAGGCCCATCCCGACCTTCCCGGTGGGAAGGCCATCAACTCACAAACCTCGCTTATTTAACTATAAAAGCTCTCAACGTTTCTTCAACATTAAGAGCTTTTAAATTTCTATGATGACTATTGAACTATTTGGTTTTGTGCGTCAGCGAAGTCCCTCCACCGGAGGTCCCGATAGCTATCGGGATTAGGGAGGCCTTAACTGCAACCCATTGAGTTACCGCAATTCAAACATTTGTAACAAGTACCACTGCGAATGGTGATATGTCCGCAAGTATTACATGCCGGTGCATCACTTTGCATACTCTTCGCAGCCACATTCACTGCATCCAGGTTGGAGCCGTTTTTATGGGTATGTGCTTTTGCCGCTACAGGTTGAGAGGCCACTACACGAACACTTGATAACTCCGGTTGTTTTGCCGGCTTATCATTCGAGTGTTCAGCAGGTTCATCCCAGGCCTCATTGCCTGCATTCATTACTTCAGGTTTGTCCAAAACGTGTACTAAATCTGTTCTTCCCAAATACTCGTAACCGAGAAGGCGGAAGATGAAATCGACAATAGAAGTAGATGATTTGATGTTTGGATGCTCTACAAATCCGGCAGGATCAAATTTGGTGAAGACAAACTTCTCAACATATTCTTCCAGCGGAACTCCATACTGCAAGCCAATAGAAACTGCAATAGCAAAACAGTTTAACATGCTGCGCATAGTAGCACCTTCTTTTGCCATGTCAATGAAGATCTCACCCAAAGTCTCGTCGGAGTATTCTCCTGTACGCAGGAAGATCGTTTGTCCGTTGATCTTTGCTTTTTGAGTAAAACCTCTGCGTTTTGCCGGCAATGCACGACGTTCAACAATGCTCGCCAGTTTTCGTTTCAATTGTGTATCAGGAGAAGCCTGTACACGTTTAGTTACTTCATCCAGCAATTCCTCAATCGTCAGCTTGCCCATATCAACAATGTTGGACTCAAGAGGAGTTTGAAGTTCGGAGTCTGGAGTTTGAAGTTCTTCTGCCGTGTCGCTTTCCTTTTTCTTTTTATCACTCTTATTACTTAATGGTTGTGATAATTTAGAACCATCACGGTACAAAGCACAGGCTTTCAAACCCAATTGCCAGCTTAGCAAGTAAGAATCGGCAATTTCTTCTATTTCAGCTTCGTGAGGAAGATTGATGGTTTTAGAAATGGCGCCGGAGATAAAAGGCTGTGCAGCCGCCATCATGCGAATGTGCCCATGTGCATGAATATAGCGTTGGCCTTTCTTACCGCATTTATTAGCACAATCAAATACAGCAAGATGTTCTTCTTTTAAATAAGGAGCACCTTCCACTGTCATCGTTCCGCATACATAATCATTGGCGGCTTCAATTTGAGCATCTGTAAAGCCTAATGCTTCCAGCAAGCTCCATTCAAAATTGAAATATTGTTCAGGCTTGAAACCAAGGCGCTTTAAACATTCTTCGCCTAAATTATAAACGTTGAATACAAAACCAATTTCAAATGCAGATGCAACGGACGCATCCAGCTTTTTAATTTCTTCTGCAATGAAACCTTTTTCAGAAAGTGTTTGATGATTGATATGAGGAGCACCGGAGAAAGTTCCTGCACCTACCGCATACTTAATTATTGCATCAACTTCTTTTTCATTGTAGCCTAGTCTCTGCAAAGCAACCGGCACGGATTGATTAATGATTTTAAAATAACCACCACCGGAAAGTTTTTTGAATTTTACCAGGGCGAAATCAGGTTCAACACCGGTAGTATCGCAATCCATTACCAAACCAATCGTTCCGGTTGGTGCAATTACCGTTGCCTGCGCATTGCGATAACCAAATTGCTCGCCCAATTCCACTGCTTCGTCCCAGGCTTTGCATGCAGCTTTCAACAAATAATCAGGACAATATTGGGCTTTCAAACCTTGTGGTTTCACACTTAATCCTTCGTAGCTGTCCGCATCGTAAGCTGCCAGGCGATGATTTCTCATCACACGGAGCATGTGCTCTTTATTTTCTTCATAGCGGGGGAAGGCGCCCATCACTTCGGCCAATTCTGCTGATGTTTTGTAAGCAACACCGGTCATGATAGCTGTGATAGAACCGGCAATGGCTCTTGCTTTTTCGCTGTCGTAAGGAATGCCGCTAACCATCAAAACAGTTCCAAGGTTGGCATAACCCAAACCAAGCGTTCTGTATTCGTAACTTAACTGGGCAACTTCTTTGGATGGGAACTGCGCCATTAAAACAGAGATCTCCAATACCACTGTCCACAAGCGACAGGTATATTCAAAGCCTTCCACATCCAGTGTTCCTGTTTCGAAGTCATAAAACTTCATCAGGTTGGCAGAAGCGAGATTACATGCTGTGTTATCCAAGAACATGTATTCACTGCAAGGATTGGAAGCCCTGATCTCCCCACCTTCAGGACAAGTATGCCATTCGTTGATAGTAGTGTTGTATTGAGTTCCCGGGTCAGCGCAACGCCACGCAGCATACGCAATTTGATTCCACAATTCTCTTGACGGAATTTTCTTCATCGTTCTTCCATCGCCTCTCGCTTTCAGTTCCCAATCTTCGTCTTTCTCTAATTTTTCAAAGAAAGAATTGGGAATACGAACAGAGTTATTGGAGTTTTGACCGGAAACTGTTCTGTAAGCTTCGCCTTCATAATCGCTGGGATAACCTGCAGCAATCAGGGCAGCCACTTTTTTCTCTTCTTCCACTTTCCAGTTTACAAATTCAACAATCTCGGGATGATCTAAATCCAGGCAAACCATTTTAGCAGCACGGCGGGTTGTACCACCACTTTTGATAGCACCTGCCGCCCTGTCACCAATTTTCAGGAAGGACATCAAACCACTTGAGGTACCACCGCCACTCAACTTCTCTCCCTCTCCACGGATGTTTGAATAGTTGGTACCTACACCCGAACCATATTTGAAAATTCTTGCCTCCCGAACCCAAAGGTCCATGATACCACCTTCATTCACCAGGTCATCATCCACACTTAAAATAAAGCAGGCGTGTGGTTGAGGACGTTCATAGGCCGATGTTGATTTTTTCAACTGCCCATCCACCTGGTCAACATAGTAGTGGCCCTGGGGTTTTCCTTTGATGCCATAGCTCTCGTGCAATCCTGTATTGAACCATTGCGGCGAGTTAGGAACGCAAGCCTGGTTCAAAATAGAATACACCAACTCCTCGTAAAAAATTTGCGCATCATCAAAGCTGGCGAAATACCCATACCTTTCTCCCCACACTCTCCAGCAGTTGGCCATGCGGTGTGCAACCTGCTTCACCGAAGTCTCACGACCCAATGAGCCATCTTGTTGCGGCACGCCGGCTTTTCTAAAATATTTTTGGGCAAGGATATCAGTGGCAATCTGGCTCCACTGCTTTGGCACTTCCACATTGTTCATTTCAAACACAATCTCTCCATTAGGGTTGCGGATCACTGAGGTTCGATAATCATATTCGAATTGATCGAACACATTAACATCTTCTCTCGTGAACTTGCGCTGGAAGCGAAGTCCTTTAATGGGTTGTTTGCTTTCACGTGCCATAGTACTGCTTTTTAATAGGTTTTGGTGGTTGAAAATTTAATGGAGGCAGGCGACGAAAATATCCTTGTAGGGCGAAAAAATGAAGCCAGAGATATGCACAGGTGTGGATAAACGAAGGTGTAAAAATTCATAATTCACGCCCCTCCTGCACTTCATGAAATTTACGCATAAAAAGAATTTTTTTGCCAACTTTTTTTTGGTGGAGAAGGGAATTTTCGATAGAAGAAGATGAGAACTATTAATCGCAAAGTGTAGAGGATTGTGCTGATAAAATTCATGTGATGCTGGAAAGAAAAACAGATGGAGTGATTACATAAAAATGACAGAAGTAATGGCAAATATTTTAATGATGAGTATGAATTGAACAGGAGTTTTTATGAATCGGTCTGCATTCTGCTATTTGACTTGATTTGCGACGCTCCGTTCATCGTTCAGTAATTCTTATCATCAAAGTCCAAAGAGTTTTTATTGATTTTAAAGATTCATTATAGCAAAGTGTTTTTTTAACCACAGAGACACAAAGAACACAAAGGATCACGGAGGGGAATTTCTCTGTGCAACTCCGTGCCTCTGTGTCTCCCTGGTTCAAATTTTTAGAATAGAGAGGTCGTTTAAATCAGTAATAAAACTTGCAAAATGCAGAATAAAGTTCTGAACGGTGCAGTGAGTGACACAACAGGCGATGATAGTAGCAATGAAGCCTGTTAAACAAAAACAGTCACCTCCATCTTAGGTAACTCAATTTTTCTCAGCAACTCTTCTTCCATCATCTCCGTCATTGTTTCAAAATAAACAATCACATCTTCCCTCACATTTTTCTTTAACCATCTGAATCCTCCGGGGAGATTTTCTAAAACAGTTCTGTCTTCAAGATATTCGAGATTGTGAATATCGGTTGGAGTCAATCCTAACTTCTCAAGTTTGGATACTAACAAATAAGCAGGCGCATTGGTAACACCACAATACTCTTCAGCAATTTCTGTCCACTCGCCATGAATAGTTTGTGCATGTTCTAAAATTTCTTTTTTGTTTAAATGAGTAACCACCTGCAAAATATGTCCGCAATTGCAGGAGCCATGATGGCCCCATGCATAATCGGCACCGTTGCGTAAATTTTGTGCAGCTTCCCTTAACGTCTCAATCAATTTCAGATTAGGATGTGCCATGGCCTTTCATTTCTGCAAAATTAGAATTCTTAACAAGCAATTTTACTAAGTAGTTCGCAGCATTCTCTTCAGACCCTGATAGTTCAGGCTTCGTTTTAGAAATTGAAAAGCTCTCAACATTCAATCCCATTGAAAGCGTTAAACATGGTTTGGAAATGATGGCCTTATTTCTTCAACACAACTGTTGCGAATACAGGAAAATGATCAGAGGAAAAACGTCCCTGCCATGACTCCGATATTGTACCATGTCTTAACACTCTTACTCTGCCTTTTACGAAAATGTAGTCAATAGGTTCATTGCTGGTTTCCTTGTCTTTAAATGCATTGAAAGTTCCTGTTGGGCCATAATGCGGCATAAGGCATACCGTTTTCGAATCCGTTAATCGATGAGGATTGTTTGCATCCGTAATTATTTGATAAGGATCTTCTGAAGGAGTTGAATTAAAATCACCTGTAACAACTACCGGGTGTTTACCTGCAATATCTTTTACTTTTTGAAGAATGATCTTAGCACTTTCCGCTCGGGCTGTTTTTCCCATGTGATCGAAATGCGTGTTGAAGACAAAAAATTTCTTTTTGGTTTTACGGTCTTTAAATTCTGCCCAGGTAACGACCCTTGTAATAGCAGCGTCCCAGCTTTTACTTCCCGGAACAGTTGGTTGTTCGGATAACCAGAAGGTTTGTGTTTTCAATAATTTCAATCGTGTGGAATCGTAAAAAATAGCAGAATACTCTCCCGCCGTTTTTCCATCATCTCTTCCCACGCCTACATAACTAAAATCCGTGAGCCACTCTTTTAGATCCATCATTTGATCGTGCTGGGCTTCCTGCACTCCTAAAATCTGGACATTGTAAAACAGGATCTGGCTGGTTACTTTATTTTTCCGGTAGGGCCATGCATTTTCACCGTCTGATGATGTGTTCAGCCGGATGTTAAAGGTCATAACGTTGAGCGATTGCGCAGATGCAGAAACAACTACTATAGTTAGAAAAAGAAATAAAATCTTTTTCATAAAATCGCTGTTTAATTACACCACCACATTCACCATCTTTCCCTTCACATAAATAATTCTTTTCGGTTGTTTTCCTTCAATCCATTTTTGAACAACCGGATTGGCCAGAACAATTTCTTCCACCTGTGATTGTGCTGCGTTCAGATCAATATTGATTGTAGTGCGAAGTTTGCCATTTACTGAAACAGGATATTCCTTGGTGGTCTCCACCAAATATTTTTGTTCCAGCTTTGGAAACGAAGCATCTAAAATGGTTGAAGTATTTCCTAACTGGTGCCACAACTCCTCGCTGATGTGAGGAGCATAAGGAGTTAAAAGAACCAGCAATGGTTCAAGAATTTCCTTTTTATGGCATTTCAAATCAGTTAGCTCATTCACACAAACCATGAAAGTGCTGACAGCCGTATTGTAAGAAAAGCGTTCCGTGTCTTCTTCAATTTTTTTGATGGCACGGTGCAAAACTTTCAGTTCATCTTGTGTGGCTTTTTCTTCAGTAACCAGTTTTCCTTTCTGCTCATCAAAGAATAAACGCCAGAGCTTTTTCAAAAAGCGGTGAACACCTTCTATACCCTTGGTATCCCATGGCTTGCTCATTTCAACAGGGCCCAGGAACATTTCGTACATGCGGAAGGTATCGGCACCATAGCGTTCAACAATATCGTCCGGGTTAACCGTGTTGAATTTTGATTTGGACATCTTCTCTACTTCTGCGCCACAGATGTATTTGCCATGATCTCCTAAAACAAATTGAGCACTGGCATATTCCTGCTTCGACCTTTTAAAAAGATCAGTATTCAATTCTGCTCCATCCACAATGTTTACATCAACATGTAAAACGTCAACTCCGTCGTTTCCAAATTTTTCTTTCTTATCAAACGAAACAAAGAAAGGCCCCCTGTTTTCAGCAACAGAGATATAACCATCTTTCTCCGTTAAAATTCTTTTCAGAAAAGGCAACAGGTCGCCGTTAATATATTTATCAAGTATTTCTTCAAAACTGATAATATGAAGAAGATGCCCCGCAGTTTCTTCACTCTTATATTTCTTTAATTCATTCCCATCAATGCCACGAACATTTGTGACCTCAATCGCTATTTGTTTTTTGTTTGAAACAAAATCGATTTTCGAAGCGGGACTTGTTTCAAATTCATATTCTTTGAATTCAGTATTCAGCACTTCCCACAAAAGGTTTTCAACGCCTTTACCGTTTACTCTGTATATGAACCTGCTATTCCCCTGAATCATCCCCTGGTTCAACAGCTTCTTATACGGCTCATCAAAACTGATGAACTCCAGATCATATAAAGCTTTTACCCACATGCGGCTGTACAGCAAATGACCAACTGCATGCTCCGTTCCTCCTACATACAAATCCACCTGGTTCCAGTAATCAGAAATTCTTTTATCGCAAAATTCTTTGTCGTTATGAGGATCCATATAACGCAGGAAATACCAACTGCTACCTGCATAGCCGGGCATGGTGTTCGTTTCCAAATGTTGCGAAGTCCATTCAGGAATATTGGCTAATGGGCCCTCACCTTCGGGCCCTGGCTTGTAGGTTTCAACGTACGGCAACTCTAGTGGCAATTCGCTTTCATCCAAAGGATAAGCAATACCATCAATCCATTTTATCGGGAAAGGTTCGCCCCAATAACGCTGGCGGCTGAACGCAGCATCTCGCATTTTATAATTTACTTTGCGCTTGCCAATGCCCATCTCTTCCAGCTTGCTGATCACCACTTCAATGGCATTGCGCATCACCATTCCATCTAAAAATCCACTATTACTTAATACCGCATCTTTGGTTGGATTCGCTTCTTCACCATTGTAAGCATCACCTAAAATATTAGTGATGGAGAGATTGAAATGTTTTGCAAACTTGTGGTCTCTTTCATCACCACTTGGCACAGCCATGATGGCGCCGGTTCCATAGCCGGCCAACACGTATTCAGAAATCCAGATTGGAATTTTCCTGTTGTCAAACGGATTTAAAGCATACGCCCCGGTAAATACACCACTAATCTTTTTTTCTGCCATCCGTTCCCGTTCGCTGCGGCTTTTTACGTAAGCAATGTAATCTTCAACTGCTCTTTTTTGCTCAGGAGTAGTTATTGCTTCAACCAACTCATGTTCCGGAGCAACCACCATAAAGTCAACTCCGAAAATCGTATCAGGTCTTGTTGTATAAACTCTGAGAACGGCCTCCCCAACCCCCTCCGGTGGAGGGGCTTCGCCATGCTGCGAAGGCTCACTTTTCGACGTCTCCGAAATATTAGCAGAATTTCCGACAAGCGAGGACTGTGCATGGGTCACTTCCCCATCGGGGGAGCCGGAAGGGGCCGCTATTCTAAAATCAATCTCCGCTCCGCTGCTTTTCCCAATCCAGTTGCCTTGCATCTCTTTCATGGCATCGCTGAAATCCACTTTCTGCAATCCTTCCAACAAACGGTCAGCATATTCGGTAATGCGCAAATACCATTGCCGTAATTTCTTTTTCACCACCGGATAACCACCTCGTTCGCTTACGCCATTTACTACTTCATCATTAGCCAAAACAGTTCCCAATGCTTCGCACCAGTTTACTTCACCATAACCACAATAAGCAATACGGTATTCCATCAAAATCGTTTGCTTTGTTTTCTCCGGAAAACTTTTCCATGCTTCAGCAGAAAAACTTACGTGAGGATAATCCGGAATTTGAAACTGGGCGTTCGGGATC
The DNA here is from genome assembly GCA_017745135.1 of Flavisolibacter sp. Taxonomy (GTDB): domain Bacteria; phylum Bacteroidota; class Bacteroidia; order Chitinophagales; family Chitinophagaceae; genus Flavisolibacter. The sequence goes on along the minus strand of JAGIAB010000017.1, from coordinate 6,587 downwards.
GGGTAATTACCATTTCCTCCTTCCTCCAGTATTTTAATAAGCGTATCAATAGACTCAGTACGATTATTTTTTCGATTGTACCAACTTTTGAAGAGTTGTAAAAAAATCCATTGTGTCCATTTATAATACTTCGGGTCTGAAGTTCTCACTTCGCGATCCCAATCATAACAAAACCCTATTTTATCCAACTGGCTGCGGAAGGTTGCAATATTTTTTTCGGTGCTTAGGGCAGGATGCACACCATGTTCAATAGCATATTGTTCGGCAGGTAAACCAAAGGCATCATACCCCATCGGGTGCAGCACATTAAATCCTTTCAATCGCTTGTACCGGGCAAATATGTCCGACGCAATATAACCTAACGGATGGCCCACGTGCAAACCGGAACCGCTGGGATACGGAAACATATCCAGCACATAGTACTTTGGCTTAGTCGAATCGTTAGGCACCTGATACACGGCATTCTCATTCCACTTCTGCTGCCATTTTTTTTCAATATCTCTAAAATTGTACTCCATCTTGTATGTCCGCCGGAAAGCGAATTATTTTTTAATTATTGCTATAAGATATTCTAAGATTATAATTTTTATGAACCCATCTGCATTACTACTATTTATCGTCCCTTGCGTCGCACTCTTGTACGTTTGGTAATCCTGATCAGCATTGTTCCACATTCATCACGGCCCATATCAGTTTCTCTGTTCAAACGTTGATGATATGAGTTGTTGCAATTAAACCGGGTGCTTCGTTGCACTCAGGATAAATCCTGCAAGCAAGACTCTAGAAGCAATGCTGCACGGTTCATCATCTTCGTTTTATTAAACTCTCTCTCCATTTAATTACTTCATTCTTTCAACTTTAATTACGACATTCTTCAACTTCACAAAATTTTGCCAACATGTTCGGCCACCTGCATTATAAAGCAATATTCACAACAGGTTATCGTTAGAGAAGGGCAAATTTAAGGCTTCGCCCCTTTAAATGTTTGCAAAACCAATTGCTGAAAGATGCAAACTTTGCGTCTCTACGCGCCAATCCTTTATTTTTGTTTTGTACAGACGCGACGCATCGCGTCTCTAACCGAAAAAATCTGATAGCATGGCTCAAATAAGCAGGGCTGCAGCCCGTCGTGGAAAACCATCGTACTTTATGGCTGTACTCGGTGTTACCATTGTTCTCTTCTTCGTCGGCATTTTTGGGTGGATATTTTTAAGTGCAAGCAGCTATATCACAGCGTTGAAAGAAGATGTGAAGGTAAATGTGTACCTGCAAAAAAACGTGACACAACCTCAAATCGACTCCTTAAAAAACTATATTGCTTCGAAGTCTTATATCAAATCTGTTGCGTTTGTTGATAAAGAAACAGCTAAGAAAAACTTTCTGGCTTCGAGCGAAGAAGATTTTAGTGTAGTGCTGGGAAATGAAAATCCTTTGCCTCCGTCGATTGAATTTCATTTAAAAGCCGACTATGTAAATAAAGACACGCTGGCGGCCATTAAAGCCGACATGCTGCAAAGACCACTGGTAGTGGAAAGCGTTACCTATCCTGCTGCCGTTATTGCTAAAATGGGGCAAACGGTTCGTTTGATTATGATTGGACTGATCACACTGGCGGCCATATTTTCCATTTTATCCATCATACTTATTGATAATACCATTCGCCTTGCAATGTACAGTAACCGATTTTTGATCAAAACCATGCAGATGGTTGGCGCCACAAGGGGGTTCATCTCCAAACCAATGAACATCCGTGCTATTGTTAATGGAACCATTTCTGCATTAATTGCAATGGCTTTGATCTTTGGGCTCATCACTGTTTTTGAAAACTTTTTGCCATACTTGCGTGAATTGAGAGACGGAAGAAAACTCACGATTTTATTTGTAATGTTATTGATCCTGGGCATCGGCATTACCCTTTTAAGCACCTATCGCAGTGTATCGAAGTATTTGCGGATGAAGCTGGATGAATTGTATTAATTCGAAGTTCGAGGTTTGAGGTTCGAGGTTATCCTTATTTGAAGAGTTCTTTAAAATTTGAGGCAAACATCAAACTTCGAACCTCGAACGTCAAACTTTTCTTTATTTTGTGCACATTAAGAATGTTTCATGGCTACAACTAAAACCACAAGTCCTGCCGCTCCTTTAAAATCCGCAAAGCCGGTTAAAATAGCAGGCATGGGTACTTTGTTTGAAAAAACCAATTTGAGATGGATGCTGATAGGCGTTGTTGTAATGGCTCTTGGATTTATTTTAATGGCCGGTGGCAAAAGTCCTGATCCCAATGTTTTTGATCCCAAACAAGTGTACAGTACTACACGCATAACTATTGCACCTATTATTATCCTTGCCGGACTGGTAATCGAGATCATTGCCATCTTTCGCCAACCCAAAAACAGCTAGTCAGAAAAATGAGTATTGTTGATGCCATTATCATTGCCATAGTGGAGGGACTTACTGAGTTTTTGCCTATTTCTTCTACCGGCCATATGGTAATTACCAGTTCGCTGCTCGGAATTGCCAACGACGATTTCACGAAATTATTCGAGGTTTCTATCCAGTTGGGAGCCATCCTGGCTGTAGTAGTTTTATACTGGAAAAAATTTTTTGATTTCAGCCGCTGGCAGTTTTATGTAAAACTCATCGTTGGTGTAATACCTGCATTGGTGCTTGGGTTTTTATTCAGCGATAAAATTGATGAACTCCTGGAAAGCCCAACCACTGTTGCTTTGTCAACCCTGCTTGGTGGTATTGTTCTGCTTTTTATCGATAATGTTTTTAAAAAACCATCCATCAATTCGGACCAACAGATCAGTTATACAAAAGCTTTTATTATCGGCTGCTGGCAGGTCATTGCAATGGTACCTGGTGTAAGCCGCAGTGCCGCTTCCATTATTGGCGGCATGCAACAAAAGCTGACAAGAAATCTTGCGGCAGAATTTTCCTTTTTTCTTGCAGTGCCTACCATGTTTGCAGCTACCGCCTATTCTATTGTCTTAAAAAACTGGAAAGGCTCCGGTGTTCCTAAAAAAGGATACGAGCTAATACTGGAAAACTCTCAGAACACGTATGCTTTTATTATTGGAAATCTTATAGCCTTTGTAGTGGCAGTATTGGCCATTCGATTCTTCATTAATTATTTAAAAAAATATGGCTTTAGAGCCTTTGGTTTTTACCGCGTTATTGTAGGCTGTATTCTTCTTGTATTAATTTTTATGGGACGATTGTAAATATCACTGAAATACTTATTTTAGCCGCCATTCAATTCTAACTATTAAACTAACTATTATGAGAAAAATCCTGTTGCTGTTGTTACCTGTTACGTTGGTTCTCACATCCTGCGATCTCTTTAACAATTTTGGAAAAAAAGTGCAAGTAAACGACAAGATGACCGTGTATTACAAAGGCGATGGCGTTACTGAATCAGATGCAAAAAAGTTAGGCGAATGGATTGATAAGAACAGAGGTGATAATAAGGACGAGTTGACTGCGCAGATCATGAAAGAGGGCGATGCTTATATTGTTCGCATGCCGGTTAAGGAAGAAGTGATGAGCAAAGACAAAGAACGTTATGAAAGAATTTTCTGGTACATGCAGGACCAGATATCTGAAGGAGTTTTTGACGGAAAGAAAACAAAAATCATTCTTACCGATAATAAGCTGAAAGATAAAATAACCCTGGACGAACTGACCAGGATTGAAGTAGGCAAGGACCATTATGTTTATTTGAAAGGAAACAGTGTAAAAGAAAAAGACGCCAAAGAAATTGGTGAGAAATTTGAAAAAGAGCAGATCTTCCCTTACACACAGGGAGCCATCTTACTATCCAAAGAAAAAGGAACTCTTGTTGTACGTTTTCTTCCCAATGAAGAGCAGATAAAAAGCAACAAAGAAATTTACTATGCCACTTTGGCTAATCTTCAATACCTGGTTGGCAAATACGTTTTAAATGATGATGTAAAACTGGTATTGATTGATGAAGAATTGGCCGATACAAAAGAATTTGCCGAGCTGGCTGCTGATAAAAAAGCATTGCTCGATCAAAGGATGACCGGGATAGACAATACGAACGCCCCCTATACCCAAACGCAATATCAAGGTCAGCGACAAACTGACGCCGACCAAACACCGGTTGATAATGATGATCATTAAATAAAATATTCTCACAGATAAAAAAGACATCCATTCGTGATGTCTTTTTTATTTTTACCTGTTGCAACCTGTAAGAAGTTTTATCATAAAACAACAACATGCAAACTGCTTCCAAAAAGATTATTAATGCCTGGGCCATGTACGATTGGGCAAACAGTTCTTATAACCTGGTAATTACATCTACCATCTTTCCCGCTTATTGGGAAACCATCACCGGCGATGGAAATGAACTGACTCCCGACAATGTCAATTTTTTAGGAAGGGCATTCGACAATGCAGCTCTTTATAATTATGCCCTGGCTATTGCTTTTTTTATTGTGGCAATCAGTTCACCTCTTCTATCCTCTATTGCCGATACCAGGGGCAATAAGAAAAACTTCATGGCCTTTTTTTTAACCATGGGAAGCTTTGCCTGCGCAGGCCTGTTCTTTTTTACAAAACAAAATTTAAGCCTGGGCATTATTTTAATGATACTCGCTTGTCTGGGTTTTTGGTCAAGTCTTGTATTCTATAATTCTTACCTGCCCGACATTGCAGCGCCGGAAGACCGGGACAGGGTCAGTGCAAAAGGATTTTCTTATGGATACGTTGGTAGCGTGTTGTTACAGGTGATATGTTTGGTCTTTGTATTCTTTCCTTCTATAACAGGCGATACAAATTATTTGAACATCCGCATTTCATTTTTATTGACCGGCTTATGGTGGTTTGGCTTTGCGCAAATTCCTTTGCGACGTTTACCCAAGCCGCTCAACCAAAACAAACCAAAACAAGCCTTAGCAGCCGGTTATCTTGAATTAAGAAAAGTATGGAAGCAGTTAACGCATATTCCAAAACTCAAACGCTTTTTAACGGCATTCTTTTTTTATAACATGGCTGTTCAGACAGTGATGCTGGCGGCTGCCTTGTATGGGAAAAAAGAATTACAAATACCCACTACTAATCTCATCATCGCCATTATTTTGATTCAATTGGTGGCCATTCCCGGCGCTCTTCTTATTTCAAGACTATCTGATAAAATCGGAAATATCAAAGCCTTGATGATTTGCGTAATTGTATGGATCGGGATTTGCATTTATGGCTATCTGCTCCCGGCCAAAGATGTTTACCAGTTTTATGCATTAGCAACTATGGTAGGATTTGTAATGGGAGGAATTCAATCACTGAGCCGCAGCACTTATTCGAAGCTGATGCCCGTAACAAAAGACACCACTTCCTTTTTTAGTTTTTACGATGTAACTGAAAAAATCGCGATCGTTATTGGCATGTTCAGTTTCGGTTATATTACAGAACTTACCGGTTCGCAACGCAATGCGGTATTATCACTCATCACTGAGTTTGGCATTGGATTCTTACTATTAGTCTATACTTTGCGTGCAAAATCATTATCTGCAAATGAAGCTTTACGCAATTAACACCGGCTATTTTAAATTGGATGGCGGCGCCATGTTTGGAGTTGTTCCCAAATCCATATGGAATAAGGTCAACCCTGCTGATGAAAATAATTTATGCAGTTGGGCTTTACGTTGTTTATTAATTGAAGATGGAGATCGCCTGGTTTTAGTTGACAACGGAAATGGCAACAAGCAGGATGCAAAATTTTTCAGCCATTATTATTTACATGGCGATGATACACTGGACAAATCATTAGCGAAGTATGGCTTTCACAGGGATGATATTACAGATGTTTTTTTGACACATTTACATTTTGATCATTGCGGCGGGGCTATTGTACGCGAAGGGGATCAGTTGGTTCCTGCATTTAAGAACGCAACCTATTGGAGCAATAAGGAACACTGGGATTGGGCGGTTCACCCAAACGACCGGGAAAAGGCCTCCTTCCTGAAAGAAAACATTTCACCCATACAGGAAAGCGGGCAATTGAAATTTATTGATGTTGCTGAATTTTCCAATAATAGATTAGGTAGTACTCCTTTCACTGAAAATATTTCCGTTCGGTTTGCAAACGGCCACACACAAGCCATGATGTTGCCCCAGGTAAAATATAAAGACAGAACGATCGTTTTCATGGCCGATCTTCTACCTTCTGCAGGTCATATTCCAATCCCTTATGTAATGGCTTACGACATGTTTCCGTTAACTACATTGCAGGAGAAGAGATCGTTTTTAGAAGAAGCAGTTGAAAACCACTACATCTTATTCTTCGAGCATGATCCGCAAATTGAATGCTGTGATCTTCAAATGACAGAGAAAGGAATCCGTCCGAAGAATTACTTTAAGCTGGAAGAAGTTATTTAAGTGAATTCCACTGGAAAGAAAAAGAAAATCTCATTTTTAAGAATCGCAACCTTTTACCCAATCCGGCCATTTGTCAAATGAGATTTCTATAATAATGAACTATATCTAAAGCCAAAATTCCGAAGGAATGACATTATTATAGCAACAAGTATTTTATTGAGAATGCAAACTCCGAAGGAGTG
>JAGIAB010000179.1:4874-8120 GCA_017745135.1 Flavisolibacter sp. | reverse complement strand
AAATAATCCTGGTATTTGTAATCGCCGGTTGGTAGTTTGATCCCCAATCCTACCTGCACATTTGCTTTTTTGCCCGCAGAAGGTTTGGCTAACCAGTAGTAAGTGGCAAAGCGAATATCGCCAAGGCCAAATGAAGATGTGGAATTGCGGTGTTTCCCATCATGTTCATACAAAGAAGAACGGCCGTTGCTGATGATAGGCGTAAAGAATCCAAACGACCAACGATCATTAAAATGACGGGTAAGACTAAGCTCTGTTGAAAAAACACGATTGATCACTTCCGTGCCACCGGCTACTCTTTGCTTTTGTTCTTCGGTACCAACAAAATGGCGGAAGGATTTAAAATAGCGGTTATTCATTGCCACTGTCCAGAATTTATTTGCCTGATCGGAATGTTCCATATCGTGTCCTGTCATTGTACAGGTACCACCATTACTTCTGATGGCAACGCAGCCTTGTGCATCGGAAAATTGATGAACTAAAATAAAAGCAGTCAAAAAAAGCAGTGATTTCATTGTTTCAATTTTACTTTTCAGCAATAGTTGTATTCGTTTCGGTTTTCTTCATTTTTAAGCGGTTTACCACCAGTTCGCCAACCTTTCTTCCTAATTCAGTGCTGACAATACAGGATTGATGAAAATGAATGCCGCCATAAAATCTCGCCCAGTTATTTTCTTCCGCTGCATGCCTAAACGATTTATAAGAACGGCTTTTAATTCCAAACTCTAATTCTGTAGTATCAGTATAAGAAAAATTATCGCCGAACACACTGGTCAAAGCTTCTGCTGCTGCTGATGAACAGGTAGAATGCCCGCAGGTATATTCAGGAAATGGAGGCGTTTGCAAATAAGGTTGCCACTTGGCATCCAAAAATTTATTGATGACTGTTTCCGGCCTGGCAGTGTTGTATTTAAATTTAATATTCCAGCATTGGATAAATGCATCAAACAAGGCGATACTTGTTTTTGCATAAGCATAAACGGTTGTACCAAAATCCGCATTCGCCTTTTTAGCAGCAATACCTACAATGCCTTCCCAATGACCCGGAGGTGAAAATTTTTTGGTACTAAATGTTAGGTGTCCAAGCACATTTACTTTAAAAGGGTTATCGTCCCAAAATTCGGCAATGTGTTTTTGCTCCTCGGTAAGATTTTCTACTGCTGTTTTAACTTTCATTACTTCCTTACAGTAACTGCTGAGAGAGTCCTTCATGTTGAATTCAAGTGGTGGCGGAGCGTCTACTTCATCAGCAGTTTTTAAAACCATTGGTCTTATTTCCCTCCAATGTGGTTCCATTGCCTGCGTGTAAGCGGGAGGAGTTGGAATCCATCTTCCAGGCGTATCAATCACCTCGTACTTTACCGCACTCCTTGTTATTGCGTAGTTATCCAATTTACTCCAATTCATGATCACATCCGCTACAGCATTGGCGTACGAAACTGAGTTGTCAAAAACATCGGAAGGCATGTCATGTTCTTTTGCAAGCTTTTTAAGACTGTCGGCATATTCCTGCATGCTTCCTTCGGGAAACGTTACCGCCTGGCCCAGTTTGCAATAGGCTAGCAAAGCAGCAAATTCAAAATCAATTGAAGCACCTGCAGGTGGCGCGGGAACATCTGTTAATCCGTTTAACTGACCTGCAAGTGAATGATATTCGCTGGGATAGCCTGCTGCAATAATTTCATAGGCTGCTACACTTGCATACAGATAATTCCTCGAGGCAACAATGGGCGAAAAATTATTACCCATCACTACCCGGTTCAGTTCATGAACAGTATTTGAAAATAAAATAGGATCGTGAATTATCTTTTTATAATCCTTCTGCTTACAGGAAAACAGGAATGCTGCGCAACACAGCAGGAAGAGCATTTTCTTCATAAATCATTTAGTTTACGAAATAGGTTCACAGAGTGCCGGAACAAGAATCTTTACTTAGCGCATCAATATGGTTCAGTAGGAAGTCAGCAGTCAGAGTCATTGAACCATCGTCCATTCAATTCGGGCAAAAGATAGGAAAATTCTTTAAATGATATGAGTTTTCATTAAAACGAAACGCAGAATACAATCATTCATTGAAAAAAACCTTCGGCAATTACGCAACAGCAAAGCATCAATTATTGCTTGCAATAGTGTTTACCGCACTCAAGTGAATATTTTAAAATGATTTATGATAACTATGGAAGATTTATTTACGACTAGCAGTTACTGATGTAATTTCCATTGCTTTAATTGCATGCCTCACGAATTAGAATAGTTGCCGACCGCATCACAACAAATCCAGAAGAGGACACAAGAATATCCCTACACCTTTTGCCACAAGCTTTTATTAGAGATCGGTAATTGGTTTGTACTTTGGAACCAGGCCTTTCATAATAACCCAGGCAATTAAGTAAGCGACAGCGCAAAAAATGAACATGATCAGATATCCGGTTTCAATATGGCCCAGCGCTTTGTAATGATCAAATAAGACTCCTCCCACTTTTGTAACAATCACGCCGCCAATACCACCTGCCATTCCCCCGATACCAACTACTGAACCGATCGCTTTTTTGGGAAACATATCAGACACAGTAGTAAAAATATTGGCACTCCATGCCTGGTGCGCAGAGGCACCGATACCGATCAAAATAACAGGCACCCAGAAACTAATATACCCAAATGGTTGTGCAGCCAACACTACTAAAGGAATTAAAGCAATAAGAAGCATCGCTTTCATGCGTCCGTCGTAGGGTTGATATCCCTTTCTTATAAAATGCATGGGGAACCATCCCCCGCCAATACTACCAAACATGGTAAGGCTGTATAACACGGTTAATGGAAGCATAATTTGAGTGCCCTCCATTCCATAAGCATCTTTCAAATAAGCAGGAAGCCAAAATAAAAAGAACCACCACACTCCATCCGTAAGAAATTTACCAATTGTAAACGACCAGGTTTGATGATATTTCAAAAGCTGGAACCAGCTCACTTTCCCGGTTTCAGGCCCGGCAATGTCAGGCGTTTTTGCTTCGCCGCTATTAATATATTCCAGTTCTGCAGCCGATAATTTTTTTTTGTTTTTCAGGTTTCTCATAGTAAAAGGTCCAGAAAAACACCCAAAGAAAACCAACTGCTCCAATGATGATAAACGCTGCTTCCCATCCCCAGTTTTTTTCAATCCAGGGAACAGTCAGTGGTGCGAGTATGGCTCCGACATTTGCGCCTGAATTAAATATACCTGTAGCAAATGATCTTTCTTGTTTTGGA
>JAGIAB010000179.1:0-4864 GCA_017745135.1 Flavisolibacter sp. | reverse complement strand
ATATTCGGCTGTGGCCTTGATGGCGGCAGGAAAGTTACCGGCTTCACCAATTGCCAACACCGCTCTTCCAAACATAAATCCTAATACAGAAACAGGAACAGCAGCAATACCAATCCATCCCAACACGGTTGCAATACCCTGTCCAAATGGAACTGCCCATGCATGAATGATGGCACCAACCGACCAAATAACAATAGCCCACAAATAACCTTTTTTTGTTCCCAGCTTGTCGATAATGCGCCCTGCAAATAGCATGAATATGGCATAGGTAAACTGAAACACAGCAGCGATGTTTGCATAATCACTATTGCTCCATCCAAATATTTCTTCAAGCTGCGGTTTTAAAAGACTTAATACTTGCCGGTCAAGATAATTTACAGTAGTGGCAAAAAACAAAAGAGCACAAATCGTCCATCTGTATTTACCAATTTTCCCTGGCAATGATTCTTTAGTCTTTATTCTTTCTGATTCTGTTGTCATGAATTTGGATTTATAGCCTGCAATAAAAAACCTGGTGATGTACTAAATTTATTTCCGCACCAGTTCAATCAATCTCAAAGACTCTTTTGTGAGCTCCGTAATTTTTGCGTAGTCTTTATTTTCTAAAATTTGTTTTGTGATCAACTTACTTCCCATTCCAACGGCCGCAGCACCTGCATTAAACCATCCTTTCAAATTATTTTCTTCAGGTTCCACTCCGCCTGTAATGATAAATTTCAAACCACTGAATAATTCCTTAACAGCACTAACGAAACCAGGGCCTAAAATATTACCGGGAAAAAGTTTTACCAGTGTTGCACCAAATTGTTCCGCCCTGATGATTTCAGTTGGCGTCATGGCACCGGGCACATATAACAATTCATTTTGATCAGCAACTTTGGCCGCATCATCTACCACACCCGGACTAATTAAATAATCCGCACCGGCATCAACAAAAGCTTTTGCCTGCTCACCATTTTTAATGGTTCCAATACCTAAATACATTCCACTCATTTCCCTATCGCAAACTTTTCTCAGTATTTTAAAGTTTTTTAATGCTGCTTCTCCCCGATTGGTGTACTCAACTGTGCGAATGCCGGCTTCATATAAAGCTTTCAAAACAGCAATACTCACTTCTTCATCTTTATTAAAATATAAAGGCAATACGCCTTGTTGCAATGTTAGCTGAAGGATCTCTGCTCTCTTGTTTGTTCCTGTATTAGCGGCAATACTCATATTGATAAAATTTATTGATTCAATGAAAAGATAAAATTTCGCTTTAAATGGTTGAAGATACAAAGGCAATTGTTTACGGGTGGAAACACCGCCGCAACATTTTGCATTTTTTATGCAAACGTTACCGGCAAATGCAATCGTTGCCGGATAATTTTACAATAAAACGGCTATTCATTCGTCGTCACTTAATACATTTGCCCCTCTTAAAGATCCACTCAATGGCATCTTTAACCATTATCAAAACAATACAATCAAAATATGTCTAAGAAAGTTGTAACGCTGGGAGAAATTATGTTGCGATTATCCACTCCCGGATTCGAACGTTTTGTTCAAGCCGATAGCTTTGATGTAACCTATGGTGGCGGAGAAGCTAACGTAGCAGTTGCCATTAGTAATTATGGATTAAATGGTGTGTTTGTTACCAAGGTTCCGGAAAATGCGATCGGTCAGGCAGCCATCAACCACGTTCGCCGTTATGGTGTGGATACACAATTTATTGCTCGTGGAGGTAAACGTCTCGGAATTTATTTCTTAGAAACCGGCGCGTCCATGAGAGCATCGCAGGTCATTTACGATCGTGCCGGTGCATCCATTGCTGATGCTGATGTTTCTGAATTTGATTGGGATAAAATTTTTGAAGGTGCAGATTGGTTCCATACAACTGGCATCACTCCTGCCCTTAGTGACAAAGCTGCAGCGTTAACTGAAGCAGCGTTGAAAGCTGCCAAAGCAAAAGGCATTACTACCAGTATTGACCTCAACTACCGCAAAAAATTGTGGAGCAAAGAAAAAGCAAGAGAAGTAATGACACGCCTTTGCCAGTACGTTGATGTTTGTATTGGCAACGAAGAAGATGCCGATACAACCTTAGGTTTTAAAGCAAAAGATACAGACGTAACAAAAGGCGAGTTAAACCTCGAAGGCTTTAAAGATGTATTCAAACAAATGAAAGATAAATTTGGTTTTAAATACATTGCTTCCTCATTACGCGAAAGCCATAGTGCAAGCGATAATGGCTGGAGCGCATTGGTGTACGACGGAAACGAATTTTATCATACACGCCAGTACGAAGTTCGCATTGTTGATCGTGTAGGCAGTGGAGACTCTTTTGCGAGTGGTTTCATTTACGGTTTGGTTACAGGAATGTCATTGAAGGATTCAGCGGAATTTGGTGTTGCAGCATCTGCGTTGAAGCATACGATTCCCGGCGATTTGAACCATGCCACGCCTGATGAAGTGAGAGGTTTGATGAAAGGTGATGCCTCCGGACGGGTACAACGCTAACGTAGGGACATGCCAGCGGCATGTCGCGATCTAAACAGTTTAATGTTCATGTAGATAATAAATCCGTCCGTTTCGCCGGGCGGATTTTTTTATGAACCGATCTGCATTACTAACATCACCGTCTGTTGCGTCGCATTTCGTTCATCGTTCGGTAATCCTTATCATCAAAGCCACACCAGTCTTTACTGAAATCAATTAACCAATAATTAAAATTCTAAACAATGATTCTCGACAATATTTCAAACATCGACAAATATGTTTCCCTTCATCCACGTTTTGCCAAAGCATTTGAATTTGTAAAAAGCTTAAACCTTGAAACACTCGAGGCAGGGCAAAAATTTGAAATCGATGGCAAGGACATTCATGCTTCTGTTTCTGCCAAAGAAGGCTTGAAAGCAGAAGATGCCAAGTTTGAAGCACATGATCATCATTTTGATATTCAGATCTGTCCCACAGCAAATGAAACGCTTGGCTGGAGTCCACGCGACATTGTTAAAGAAGTAAAAACGCCTTACAATGCAGAAAAGGACGTTACTTTCTTCGCTGACAAACCGAGTACTTACTTTCAATTAAAGGAGGGGCAATTTGCAATATTTTATCCTGAAGACGTGCATGCACCGATGATTGGGGAGGGAGTGATTAAGAAGTTGGTGGTGAAGATTAAAAAATGAGTGATGAGTAATCAGTAATGAGTTCGTGCTATTCAGAAAAACTTTTAGGTCACGGAAATATCTTCAACTTTGAGCGACCTACTCATTACTGATTACTCATTATTGATTATTATTATTAAATCATTTCTATTGCCTTCTGCACTCCATATTTTTCAATATTGATTAAATGCCCGGTCACTGCATCATTTAATCCTTCTATCTTATTTAAATCTTGCTTCCAGTTCTTTTCATAACCCAAAACTTTTCTAACCACTTCCTTAATGCCTGCCTCACTGCCATCAGATGACGCCCATGCATTCTTCAATAATTCCATAGCAGCTGCATCGTCATTCAGTGCAATGGTTTCTCCGCCACGTTTTCCTTTGTAAAAAGCAATGGTTGCTGCAAGAGAAAAAGCCAAACGCTGCGGGATTGAACCCTTGCGCTTTTTATATTCAAGAATGGAAGGCAATACACGTGTTTCAAACTTCGACCATGAATTCAACGCAATGCTCATCAGCAAATGTTTGATGTAAGGATTTCGGAAACGGTCAATTACTTCACCTGCAAATTGCTCCAGTTCTTCTTTTGGCAAATCCAATGTTGGAATGATCTCTTCAAAAATGGCATCTCTCAAATATTTTCCCACAACCGGATCCTCTACCGATTCTCTTACCGTGTCAATTCCATAGAGATAAGCAACCGGAACCAAAGTGGTATGTGCACCGTTTAAGATTCTTACTTTACGCGTACGGTATGGAGTAACATCTTTTACATACAACACATTCAAGCCAATTGATGGGAAAGGCAATTCTTTTTGCAATTGCTCAGAGCCTTCTATCACCCACAAATGAAATGGTTCGCCTTCTACTAGCTGTTTGTCTTCATAACCCAATTCGGAAGTAATCTCGTTGATTCTTTCCTTTGGATAACCGGGAACAATCCGGTCAACCAAGGTATTGTTGAATGTGCAGGCTATATGTAACCAATTCACAAAACCTTCTTCGTAACCCCATTTTGCTGAAAGCTGAAGGATGATTTTTTTCAGATTATCAGCATTGTTCTCAATCAGCTCACAAGGAATAACATAAACGCCTTTGTTAATATCACCCTTGAAAGTTTTATAACGATGATATAACCACACAGCCAGCTTTGCAGGAAAAGAAGCCGGTGGCGTATCCGTTGACTTATCATTGTCATCGTAGGCAATCCCCGCTTCGGTTGTATTGGAAATTATATAACGGATTTCTGCTCCTTCTGCAGTTTTAATATAGGCATCAAAGTTTTGATAAGCACTAATACCGCGGCTGATCACATTCATCACTTCGTGTGTGCTTTCTGCTTTTCCATTCTTTAGTCCGCGCAGGTAAATGGTGTACAAACCATCCTGCTCGTTCAGCACGTTCACCACTCCCCTATTAGTGGCAGGAACAACAACTACCGAACCATTGAAACCTGCTTTTTTATTTAACTGGTGAAACATCCAGTCAGCAAAGCCGCGAAGAAAATTTCCTCCACCAAATTGTAACACCTTTTCCTGATACTCTTCAAACTCTTTGTATGATTGCCTGCTTAATTGCATAGTCTATTAACTTAATTGTTCAAATAATTACTTCCTTCCTGCTAACTAAGAAGTGAATAAGAAGGAGTCATCGAATTTTGAAGATTATTCACAGCAGGAAATTGAAAGCATCTTCAGCAAAATTCGTTCGGGC
>JAGIAB010000178.1 GCA_017745135.1 Flavisolibacter sp. | reverse complement strand
GAGGTTTGGTAGGCGGGGCTTCACTGGCTGCCCGCGACTTCATCGAGATCATAAAAGCACTGAAAAAATAAAACCTGCACAGCAACATAGGATCGTTGTTTTACAAAAAAATCAATTGTTACTGCGGCTTCTTAAATTAAGAGTAGTGGTAAATGGACATACCATCTATCCTTTGGTAAGAAATAAACCGGTGGTGATTGATATGCCTACGAACCCAACCAAACTGGTGGTCACGGATGGCTTTCACATCACCAGCTCATTGAATGTTACTTACGCAAAAAACTACACACGGTACTTCACCATCGTATGTATCATTGAAGATGCGCAGTTAATTGTCGGTTTTGTTTTGATTCTTATTTTGTATGCAATGGGACTTACGTCGGGAATTGTTTTTTTACAGCTATTGAGCACGGTTCCGATTTTTTATTTTTTATTTCTGTACTACATTAAACGGAAAGATTTTATCAAGATTCAACCGGTTTAGGCTCGGGCAGTTTTACTTTTTCGTAATCGTTCAACCTGTCAATGTGAAGAATGGTGGCTTCTCCATTTGACGAACGTTCATACATGGGTTTGAATTTGGCCCCTTCAATGATTTCGTCGACGGTATAGGAAGTGCGTGCAATAACCGTGTTGGAAAAACCTTCGTCAAATGCTTTTAAATAAACCAGTACTTCGGCGCTTGCATTTTTCAGTTCTTCAAGGCTCATTCCGTACATGGGACTTTTTTCATTGATAGGGTGAACGATGGTCCAGTTTAATGCCAGGGCATTGATCTTGCTGAATTCGAGATTTAATGTATAGAATTCATTTTTTTCCTCGCCGTTGCGCATCACTCTCATTGCCATCGTCAATTTAACTTCCGCATCGGTTAAATGATTGTTTTTATAGGGAACGGTGCGAAACATGAATGCGACTCCATCCCTGTAAGGAGCGATCAAAGCGATATCACTAAATTTTAAAAACGATCTTGGCTTTGAAAAGCGTCCATAGAATACGCCTGCAGCCAAAGCAAGTGTCAACACGCCAAGAAAAGATTCGAATGCCGCAACAGAACTGGTTACAATTCCTGAAGGACTAACATGTCCGTAACCAACCGTTGTAAAAGTTTGGAAACTGAAAAAGAAGCACTCGATATAATCACGCCACGGTGAAATCTTCGTAATTCCGTTGAGATGCTCGATGCCGATTGAATAGTAAACGAAAGCAAAAACTGCATTTACTGCGATGTAAGGGACGATAAGTCCCAGCCAGAATTTCCATCGTGGTATGGTAAGCATGGTATGATACCAGCTTAACTGGTCAAAAAAGTTAAGGCCTTTTCGTATGGTGTTTGGTTTTCCATCTTTTTGAAGAAACCGGCCGCCGCTTTGAGTGCCTCGCTCGCCAAAGCCGGTGGTAAGTTCGGTGTGGAGTTTTTTGTTCTGTAGAGCCATAACAAAGGGATAAGGCAATTTAAGAATAATGTAAAGAATTACTTAAACAAGCAGGTTCTTGCCCTTTTCAATTGGTCTTTTCGCAAAACATCTAAAATATTCTAGTGTCTTTTGGGGTTTAGCTGATAATTAGGTAGAGCATCTTTATCTTTATGTTCTGCATATAAATTGAATATGAATATTGTCGATTTACCAAGGGTGATATTTTTAAAGCTGAAAAGAATTCCTCGGTCAAATATTAAAGAGAGGCTTATAATCGGAGTGAAAAAGTATATTCAAAATTATCCCTCATATATAAGCTTACAGACAGTTAGTGCCTGCAATTTGAAATGCAAACATTGTTTTATAAACGATTATCGAACAAACATTCATGACGGTGTTATTAAGATTATGAAGTTTGATGAATTTGTGTTGTTTGTGGAACGTTTACGACCTATGATACAAAAGGCTTCCTATTTTCAATTTTCAACTTTCGAAGCAATTTTGAATAAGAATTTATTTGATATGATGGACTACATTCTGACAATTAATTCCAGGATGAAGTTCCCATTTCTATCAAACACAATGGAACTTTCTTCCGATAAGATCAAAAAACTGGAAAAATATCCTGTTTCAGAAATAAATATATCATTGGATGGCTGCACTAAAAAAACTGTTGAAGATTTTAAAACTGAAGTTGTTTTTGATAAAATCATCGAAACAATTAAGCAGTTAAAACAGTCAGCTCTTAAGGATAAAGTGGCAGTAACGTTTGTAGCGCATAAAAATAATGTTCATGAATTGCCTCAATACGTCGATTTTGTAAATAGTCTTGGGGTAAAGCAAATTTATGTCAGCAATATTTTGACCTTTACCAAGAATCTTACTGGTCTGGAGTTGTATTCAAAAGAGGGAAATGAATATGCCGAGAAAATATTTGCTGAAGCTGTTTTAAGAGCCAAACGGAATCAACAGAACATTAGTATGCCTCGGCTCAAACCTGAGTTAATAGGTTGTCAGGCGTGTGAGACTTTTTTTGTTGACATCAACGGTAATGTGGCTCCTTGTGATTTTCTAGCTGTTTCCACCCCTTTTACTTTGTGGGATGTGACTGTACAAAACAAACCAGTCATTTTTGGAAATATATTTAAGGATGATCCAGTAAGCATTTTCCGATCACCTGCTTTTAAATATTTCCGTAATTCACATAGATTAGGCAAAAATCTCCCAAAAGAATGTACTAACTGTATAGATGCACTTGGTTTGATGTGCAGTAACAGAATAAATTACACTGCTTAATTTGGAATCAAAAATATTAATAAAAGCATTTTTATGGAAGGGCTTGAGTTTTTTGGTTTCTATAGTAATTACAATAGTTCTCGCACATGTTTTTAAAGCAGGTTTTAGCGCAGAGTTTCAATTTCTTATTTATACATGTTCTCTTTTTGCATCTTTTTTTATTTTGGGTTTAGATGTTAGTATTAGCCACTTCCTTTCAAGAAAACAAATATCTATAGGTTGGATAAATTCAATTTTGATTGGCATTCCTTTAATGTCTTTGTTCATTAGTTTGCCTGCAATTTATTTCATTTGGAAGAAGGGTTATGGTACAGAAATGCCGGCGAGAGAGGTGTTTATTTTTGCAGGCCTTTACATAGCAGGTACAATATTGATTAACTTGTCATCGGCTATACTAACTGCAATTCAGAAAAACCATTTTGTTTCGAAAGTCTCTTTTTTTTACAATCTGATTTTATTAATGCTAATATTATCAGTATTTTTCTTTCTCCCCATGTCCATAAGGATTCAATGGATTTGCCGGCTCTGGTTTTTTTTTGTTTTTATTCAGGGGTGCTATTTGTTTGTGTATAGTAAAAAATTGAGCAAAGGCAGGTTTGTAAAACAAAACCCTACAGATGTTTCATTATCGAAGGTGATTGCATTCTCCTTTTTCGTATTTTTTATCAATTATATTTTCTTGATTGCTGGCCGAATTCCAATCTTCTTTTTGCATTCTCATGAAAGCTCGTATGTTCTTGGGAATTATATTTATACTTATAAACTACTTGAATACGGCGCAACTATT
This sequence comes from Flavisolibacter sp., assembly GCA_017745135.1. Taxonomy (GTDB): domain Bacteria; phylum Bacteroidota; class Bacteroidia; order Chitinophagales; family Chitinophagaceae; genus Flavisolibacter. The sequence continues at coordinate 3,008 of JAGIAB010000178.1, read as the reverse complement.
GCTGCTTTTATTTATTTCCCGGTTATTTCATTAGCTGCATCTGAATCTGACAAGATAGAAAAGCTTATTCTGTTTCTTGCAAGACTATGCAATACTGCGGTTTTGATCATTGGAATAATAGTTTTGCTCTATGGTCAGTATATCTTTCCTATTTTATTAGGAAAATCGTTTGACATGGTCGGTGAAATTTTGATTTATTTGTTCCCAGGGTTGATAGCGATGTGTAGCTCAAACTTTTTTACCGCCTATTTTTATGGAAAAGGTCTTTTAAAGTACAATTTAATTAGCTCCTGTATTATGTTGTTTTTTATTCTTGTTTTAATTGTTCCTTTTGCAAAGCTCTGGGATGTTAAGGGTGTATCAATTGCTTTTAGTATCTCGAACCTAATGTCTTTTAGCTATGATCTTTTTATCTTTAGGAAATTTTCGAAATATTCATTTATGGATGTTTTTATTTTATCCAAAACTGACCTAAATCGTTTCATATCTCGCAAAGGGAAATAGCTAGGTATGCTGGAAAAATCAGCAAACTTTTCTTATCAATATATTTAGCGGATTTTCTATAAGTATGAACGATAAGTTTCTATGATTTCTAATAACCGTTATCGGACCTCCCTCCAATTAAACTCTGATTGACGCTTATAAGGTTTTGTATGACTTAAATCATGTCATATTTAACACCTTGTCATAGGCAACACAGGCATTCTTTTTGACCTTTGCATCCGAATCAATCTTACTATGACAAAGAACGTTTTTATTGCTTCCGCAGAGCCGTATAGCGGAAAATCTTTAGTAGCCCTTGGTCTTGTTAACTTATTATTGGGAAAGGCACAAAAAGTAGCCTATTTCAAACCCATCATTAACTTGAACCTAAGGGATCAGAAGGATGTTCATATTGATACCGTGCTTTCGTATTTTAAACTGCCTATCCGTTATGAAGACAGTTATGCTTTTACCGGGCAGGAAGCTCTGAAATTGCTGGAAAAACAGAACCTGGATGAAATGATCGATACGATCATTCATAAGCTGAAAAAACTGGAAGAGAACCATGATTTTACGGTTATAGACGGTAGCGATTTTGTGGGTGAAGGAACCGCTTTTGAATTTGATACGAATATCAACATCGCAAAAAATTTGGGCTCGCCTGTAATTATCGTTGTTTCTGGCGAGGGAAAAGATGTGGCACAGCTAACCAATTCCGTTCTTACCGTTTGGTGCAATTTCGAACTGAGGGAAGTACAGACGCTCGGTATTATCGTAAATAAAGTGAAGCCCGATCAGGTGGAAGCAGTAAGGGAGTTTTTATCAGGTCAATTGCCTGAAGAGATCATTCTTTCGATTGTGCCCGAAGATAAAAGCCTCCTTGCTCCAACCATGAAAGAAATTTATGAGCAATTAGGAGCTAAGATCGTTTGTGGCGAGGACCAGCTTTCTAACCAGGTAGATCATTTTGTTACCGGCGCCATGCAGGTACCACAGTTTTTAAACCATATTAAGGAGAATGTTGTCATTGTAACTCCCGGCGACCGCGGAGATATCGTCATCAGCGCCATGCAGGCAAATATTTCTGCTAACTATCCAAAAGTTGCAGGGATTGTTACTACTGTTGGCGGTAAACTGGATGAACCTGTTCAACGCCTGATCGAAGGATTGTCAACTGTGGTTCCCGTGATTTCAGTCAATGAAGGAACATTCGAAACCATTTCAAAATTGAGTTCGATCCATTCACGCGTCACTCCTGACAACATCAAGAAAATTGAATTGGCAATTGATACGTTCGATAAATATGTTGATGTAAAATCTTTGGAAGAAAAGCTTGTCACTTACAAATCAGAAAGTTTGACGCCGCATATGTTCCAATATCAAATCACACAAAAAGCAAAAGCACAACGAAAGCATATTGTATTACCTGAAGGTGATGATGATCGTATACTAACGGCAGCAGCCCGTTTATTGAAACAGGAAATCGTTGACCTTACCATCCTTGGTGATCCTGCACAAATTGCTGCATCCATCAAACGTTTGGGTTTGCATTTTGATGCAGAACGCCTGCATATTGTAAAGCCAACTGAATCGCCTTATTATCTCGATTATGTTGAAACACTATATGAGTTACGTAAGAACAAGAACGTTTCTCTTGAAGCAGCCCGTGATTTAATGGCCGATGTCTCTTATTTCGGTACCATGATGGTGTATAAAGGCCATGCTGATGGAATGGTTTCAGGTGCTTGTCATACAACGCAACATACCATTCGTCCGGCATTGCAATTTGTAAAAACAAAACCAGGCACTTCTATCGTTTCATCCATATTCTTCATGTGTCTTCCCGACCGTGTTGCCGTATTTGGAGATTGTGCTGTTAATCCAAATCCAACAGCGGAGCAATTGTCGGAGATTGCGATTTCGTCAGCCGACAGCAGCCTGCGTTTTGGTATTGAGCCAAAAATTGCCATGCTGTCTTATTCTTCAGGTACTTCCGGCGAAGGTGCTGATGTTGAAAAAGTGAGACAAGCGACAGAGATCGTAAAACAAAAACGTCCTGATTTGAAGGTGGAAGGACCCATTCAATATGATGCTGCAGTTGATCCTGTTGTAGGTAGACAAAAAATGCCGAAGTCGGAAGTTGCTGGTAAGGCAAATGTTCTCATCTTCCCTGATTTGAATACGGGTAACAATACGTACAAAGCAGTACAAAGAGAAACCGGTGCTTTGGCAATTGGTCCAATGCTGCAGGGTTTAAATAAACCGGTGAACGATTTAAGCCGCGGTTGTACAGTAGATGATATTTTCAATACAGTTATCATCACTGCTATTCAAAGCCAGGAAGAAGAGTCAGCAAAAGAAGTAAAAGCCGGCTTATTGCAGGAAGTTCATTGATTCGGAAAATCCAAAATTCGAAATTTTAAATAGTAGTATGAACATATTTGTAGTCAATTCAGGAAGTAGTTCTATCAAATACCAGTTATTTAAAATGCCTAATGAGCAACCAATCTGCACGGGTTTGGTAG
>JAGIAB010000177.1 GCA_017745135.1 Flavisolibacter sp. | reverse complement strand
AGGCAGGAGCTAACTGTCCGCCGGCATAGCCTCCAAGGCCAACTAAGGCAATACCAAGCTTACCGTCTTTCTTTTGGTTCATGATGTTGGTTTTACTTTTTTCTTCTGATGATGAATCCGTACAGTTGGAGAATGAAGATAGAACAGGAACAGCTAATGTGGACAGCCCTACATTCGTAATAAATTTTCTGCGTGTGAGTTTGCTCATCGTTTCGTGGTTTTTATTTGGTTCGATTGATATTTTTTGATGTAATCGGCAACAGTGATCATAGGAGCGATCCAGATATCTTTTTCATTCTTCTTTAAGAAATGAAGAAACTGGCTGTGTGCTTCGAGAGATACATTCAGGGAATTGCCTCCATTCACTCCATGGAAAAGAACGACCAATAAAGAATTTGTTTCCATGGCTTTTTTCGCCCACTCAATCAATTGAGGACCGGTTTCGCCGTTCACCATGTAACAGTCTACGTTGTACAGATCAATTTCATTGATCTTGTGCATTTGATTGCGCACGGCTCTTGCCGCAACGAAATCTTTTTTCATGGGTTCAATAAAAGAGGAGTCTCCAATCTTCATATCGCCGCAGGTGTAAGCAAAGGTTCTTCTTGTTTTGCCATCAAGAGCTCTTAAAAACAGGTTGGTCATTCTGGTTTCGTCCAGCATCCGTTGAACCGTGTACTTGCTTAAATCGTATTCTGGTTTTACCCAGTCTCTTCCTGGTCCGCCAACGCAGGGATGGTTGAGTGTATGATTACCCAGCTCATGGCCTTTCAACGGAAGCTTTTTCCATTCGTTCATGCGGTTTTGCATGGAAGTGGAAAACGCTGTGATATAAAAGGTCGCTTTTAATCCTAAGGAATCCAATACAGGAATGGCATTATCGAGATGCTGATCGTAAGCATCATCATAGGTAATTACTACGGCACATTTCTTTCCTTGCCAGGGGCGAGTAGATTGTGCAGATGTGCTAATGATGAAACTGCAACTTATTAAAAGGATAAAAGCAATTTTTTTCATAACTGATATCATTAAATGGTTCAAATGCAACATAAACTTCACAAACTTTATAACCTTAGTAATAAGAAAGTGTGTGTTGTCTCAACTTTATTACTTTATTCAACAAGCAATAAGGTAATAAGGTTAACTTCCTGAAAGTGGAATAAACCTTACTAAGCTAATAAGGTTTACTCCTCATCAATTGAGAACTAATATCGCTTACGGCGTTCTTCTTTCATACTTCAAAAATTGACTCGCCCAGGGAATAAAGGATTTGTAGTTTGGAGCGTCTGTATGTCCTCCATCGTGTTGCCTCCATGCCAATTCTCCATTCAACATGTCTGTTAACATGGGTGGCATTTCTTCCTTCATATAATCATTCGAAACGCCAAGGTCTTTTGCGCCCAATAATTTATAGACAGATCCTGCTGCAATGGTAGCCATGTAACTGCCTTTTTGATCTAACCATTTGGCATCACCTTTCTCAGGAATACCATAGCTGATAAAGGCTAATCGTGGTGCAGCCAGTGCAATCAATTCATGTGAGTCCACTGAAAGATCGCAACCTGTTTTTCTGCCGAAGGAAGATTCTTCTGTTCCATACTTCAAATAATTACCGGCCATCCAATGATATTCACCACTACCTGTTAAGCTTTCAACCGCTTCACCAAATACACGGCGATGTAAGGTAGCACCACCTTTACCGGAGGAACCAATCAATCCAACAGCAAAACGTGGTTCAAAAGCAAGCGTTACCAAGGCAGCTTTACCATAACGGGATACACCTTCAATGCCTACTTTCTTTGCATCCACCAAAGTATCTGTTTCCAGATAATCCAATCCTCTTGCAGCACCCCATGCCCATGCACGAAGCGAACCCCAATCTTCGGGTTTGCGAGGTTGTCCTTTGTTTACCAAGCCAATAATTCCTCTTGTAAGGCCAGCGCCATTGTCGGCCTGTATGCTTGAAGGATCAATAGTTACATATCCCCAACCGGCTGCTAACAATCTTTCCTGCGGCGTGAGCTGGTCCTCGGGTTTTGGAGGAGCAAAGAAGCCAGGCCCGGCAGCACTGGTGATTGGCGAGTAAGCAGGATAGCGTTCAAAGATTTCTTTTAAGCTTGGATCATTTTTAATCATCAGGTCTTTAAAAGCTGCATTTATTTTTTCTAAATCGGCAGCCTGCGGTTGTGCAGGTGCAGGGAATGAAGGACGGCCACCGAACATCATCAAAACCGGCACAGGACCTTTTACATTCGCCGGTACAACCAGCATCATGTTGATATTAACATCGATCAAAGGATAGGAGCTATTGTCAACACGACCTACCAGCATTTTTACAATTACCGGGATGCGGTTTATAAATTCGCGATCAGTAACCTTTACAGTCCATGTTACTTTAGGAACATTTTTAGGTACCCTTCCATACACTTCTTTTTCAAATTCTTCTACTATTTCCGGACGGCGTTGTTTCCACCAGGCATCTGCAGTCGTTACTTTCTTTCCGTCTTTTGTTGTCAGTACATCAGGCAACTGAGGACAGGGATTTGCTACTGATTCATCATAGTTGGCATGATTGGGTGCATTTTCATTACCGCTTGGTCCGGGCCGTAATTTTTTAATGCCTAACTGCTTCATCATATTCTCATGATCCTGTTGTGCAGTAAAATTTGTAAGACGAGGATATTTACTGCTGTCAATCCTCGGCTTTGGCGGTTGTGCAATTGCCGCAGTAGTAATGGCCAGTGTAAAAAGCAAAGCAAGCTTTTTCATTGAATCGTTTTTAGTTGAATGAGAATTATTAATAAGACGGTTTTTACAGTGTTTTGCTTTATTTCATTTGAAAATTGAGCATTGAAAATTTATTTTGTTGATTGAATGTTCAATATTTAACGCTCAATGTTTAATGCTCAATGGTTAACGCTCAATAATCATTGGTCGGTTCTAAATGGTGATGCCGGCAAACCTTCTTTGTTGTACAAATTCGGATTCACCGGATTATCAGCCCATGCATAACGAACATATATTGGGTTGTCAACCGCATCGCTTGATACAATGATCTTATCACCGCTGATCGTTGCTTTCGCCCAAACAAATTTCTTATCGGCGCCTGCAATGGCAAACTCGCTTAATTCTTCGCCATCATTTGTAATCAGTCCGCTTCCAACATTTGTGAAACTGAGAATGATCTTATTGCCATCAATTTGTTGTGATTGATAGAGAGGACCTGAATAAACGATGTTATCACCATAAGCAATTTTTTCTGCAGCCAGTGCTAACCGTTCACCCACTTCTTTTTTACGGTCAGGATGAATATCATTCCATTCGCCTAAATCAATAGCTACAGCCATGCCTGTGTTGGGAACAGATAAAGACTTCAATTGAGCTTCCCTGAACTGAGCCCACTGGCTTTCGCTGGGTGAATAATTGTAGTCCATAAAGCCCGGAAGCTGCACAAATAGGAAAGGGGCAGCCGGTTGATTCCATTTCGCTCTCCAGTCCTGGATCATTGCAGGTTGAAGCCTGGCATATTCAGCAGACTTTCCTGTGTTGGATTCGCCCTGGTACCAAAGAAAACCTTTCATTGCATATCCAACCAAAGGAGCGATCATGGAATTGTATAAAGCTCCAGGTTGATTTTGTGCAGCAATTCCACCGCCGCCTCCGCCACCAAAGCCACTTCCTCTCACTACAACCTGTCCCACTTTATAATCCCAATACCCTTTTAAATCGATAGTGTCTTTTCCTGCAATTAATTGATATGGTTTATCCGGAACAAATCCACCTTTGCCTGAGTTGTTGGTAACACGAACAACAAAAAGATTTTTTCCGGGCTTTAGTGTGCCCTCTGGCAAAGCGTATCTTCTTTGCGGATACATGTACGTGGTGTTGCCAACCTGCTTTCCATTGATGTATAAAGCATCGGCATCAACAATTCTTCCCAGGAAAACTTTTGCAGGAACGTTGGTCATAGATGCAGGAACATCAAATTCTCTTCTATACCAAACCACGCCATCCAAATCTTTTATTCCCTGGTCTTCCCAATAACCCGGAATATTGATGACCTTCCAGCCTTTTGGCTGATAAGAAGGATCATACCATTTTTCAGTGATGCCTTTGTCTTGTGGCTGTTGCGGTCTTGGTCCGCCTGAAGCTGGCCTGCGGCTTAAACCATTGATGTAAGCGGTGTCTTTATTTCTTTGAAGCGTAGTTAAGATGTTTGGAAATTCTTTAAACGCATCTTCACTCATCATCGCTTCAATGGGAATTCCACCCCAGCTTGCATTGATCAATCCAATGGGCACGCCATATTTTTCGTAAAGCTGTTTGGCGAAGAAGTAGGCCACTGCAGAAAATTCACCAATGTTTTTTTGATTGGCCGGTTTCCACGAGCCACCCGGTAAATCTTTTTGAGGGCCCTGCATATTAGCAACATTGGGAACCCAGAAATGCCTGATGTTAGGATTGTTGGCATTTGCAACTTCATCGGCATACAGCACACTATGCAAATACATTTGATGCACCATGTTGGATTGGCCGGTGCAGATCCACACATCACCAATCAAGATGTCTTTTAGCGTGATGCGATTGCGGGCTTCGATGTTCATGGTGTAAGGTCCACCGGCTTTCATGGCTGGCAGAAAAACGGACCAGTTACCTTGAGCGTCTGCTTTTGTTTTAACCTCTTTTTTGTTGAAGGAGATCTTGATTTTTTCATTGGGTGCGGCCCATCCCCAGATCTTTATTTTAGCATCCCGCTGCAAAACCATGCTGTCGCGGATCAGTTGCGGAAGTTTTACCTGGGTAAAGGATGTTTGAAAAAAGAGAACAAGAGAAAGAACAGAAACAAATTTCTTCATAGTTATGCGTCTTTAAAATTTAAAAGTGTACGGTTTACAGGATAAAGGATTTACAATTTTTTGGCAGACATAGTGCCGCCATAAGTTTCTGCTTCAACAGCAGTAATATTTTTATTATCGTCGTATTTAAATCGCAACGTCAGGAATTGAGAAGTAGAATAAAATTCTTTTTCACTGGCTGCGAATAAAGGCAATTTTTCTTCGGGAGAAGCATACACTACCAACTGGTGATTTTCTCTTCTGATTTCAGCGGTATGACCATCGGGTAATTGATATTTTCCCGCATACTTATCCAGCACAGCATCACTCAACTGGATGGATGGTCTTTTAAATGCAAATTGAAGTCCTCTTGCATAGCCTTCGCCCTTGGTACCGGAATGCCCTGTATTTTCCAATACTCTTGATTCAATTTGTAAATTGGAATAGTGCTGGTCGTTTAAATACTTTGTCAGTTTTTGAAAACCGGGAACACTTCCTTCTACTCCGCCTACACACATGAATAATCTTGCAGGAGGATTGGATTTGCTGGCTGCATATTTCTTTTCGTATTGATACAATACATCATTATCCCACATGAATGCAGGACTTGCGGCAACATAGCGTTGAAACATTCCGGGGTGTGCAAACAAGGCGTACATGGTAAAAAGTCCGCCATAAGAACAACCCACCAATGTGCGGTCGGCCTTATCGGCCCTGTAATTTCTTTCAACAAAAGGAAAGAGTTCTTCTTTCATAAAGGAAAGAAATTTATCGGCGCCGCCGCTTTGTGGTATTGCTTTTACATTAGTGGGCGTGTAGTCTCTTGCCCGCAGGCTGTCGGGTTTAGGATTGGTTCCTCCCCATGTTACTCCAACAATGATCATAGGAGGGAGAAAGCCATCATAATATTGTTCTCCATACAATGCCGTGAGCAAAGGAAAATCCCATTGCGAATCCATTAAGTACACCACAGGATAAAGCCGGTTGGTGCTGGAATAATTAGCCGGCAGCATAATCTGCAATTCGTATTCCTGTCCGGTAACAATTTTAGAAGTAATCTTCTTTATTTGGCTTCCCGGAATGCTAACTTCCTGCGCAGAAATTGTTTCTGCAACCAGGAAGATGGAAATGATGATGAAGAACTTTTTCATGGTTTATTATTTTGAAGCGATTTGTAATGCCCGTGTTGTGATAAAATACTTCGTAAGCATATTCGGCACTTCCCATGCAGGCATGTTGTTGTTCTTTATGTATTCCAGAAATTTCTCCGTTACTCTTGCAAAATGTTCTTCGTGGCCTTCTTTGTATTTAGCGGGAATTACCACCTGCCACCCGTTTGCCGATTTCTTTAATTCAACACCCGGATATTTTGCCTGGACTTTTTGGAAAGCTTCTGAAGGGTCGGCGTTTTTATCAATGGGTTCAATGTAAAGAGTGGGTTGGTAATTTTCTTCAGCACCTTGTTTTATAACCAGGTTGGCTTTTGTTCCTTTTAATAAAGAATAGTGGGTATCGCCTGCGCCTTCCGGGGCTTTAAAATTCCATAAGGCAACTGTTTTGGCATGAACGCCTTTGATAGAATAATTGATTTCACCGTTAAAGAAAATTTTCAGCAGGGTATCGTTTGATACGCGGTTCTTTAAATAAGAAGGAAAGCTGTCTGTTTTGGTGATGG
>JAGIAB010000176.1 GCA_017745135.1 Flavisolibacter sp. | reverse complement strand
ATCAATGAGATCATATTTTTTTGCAAGTCATCACTGTAATTCATATCTGCAAAGCAAGTTTGTTTTATGGAATGGACAAAAGATGATTTTATAATTACGACAGATAAAACCTTTGTAGACGCGAACTATGTTCATTGTTTTCTCGCCAAATCCTATTGGGCGGAAGACATCCCTGTTGAAACGGTACAACGTTCGATAGACGGCTCATTATGCTTCTCTGTTGTTTACCTGAATCATCAGGTTGGATTTGCAAGAGTGATTACCGATGAAGCCACCTTTGCTTACCTGGCCGACGTGTTCATTGATGAAAATTTCAGGGGAAAGGGTTTAAGCAAGTGGCTGATGGAAGTAATTATGAGTTATCCGGGCTTACAGGGCTTAAGAAGATTTATGCTTGCTACAAAGGATGCCCATGAACTGTACTCACAATTCGGATTTCAGCCTTTGGATTATGTTGATCGCTGGATGCATATTCGCAATCCTGATGTTTATAAGAAGCGGAAAGAATAGCGGTTGTTATCTTTGCCCCGCTAAAATAAAAGATCATGCTGCAACTGGCCATTTTACGGAACAATACCGACCTGGTAAAAGAACGCCTCGCTATAAAAAATTTTAAAGAGATCAACCTTGTTGACGAGATCATTGCTTTGGATGATGAAAGAAAAAAACTGACCTTCCAGTTTGATGAAACCAAAGCAAAGATCAATGCTGCATCCAAAGAGATCGGGATGCTGATGGGCAAGGGACAAAAAGAGGAAGCAGAAGCAAAAAAGAAAGAAGTCGAATCTTTTAAAACCAATCTCGATCCGATTCAAAAAAAATTAGACGAAGTTGAAAAGCAGTTAAATGATCTTTTGGTTCGCTTACCTAATCTTCCTTCAGAAAAAGTTCCCAAAGGAAAAACACCTGAAGACAATGAAGTAGTAAGAACTGGCGGAACAAAACCTCAATTACACAAAGGCGCAGTGCCCCACTGGGATCTTGCAAAAAAATATGATCTCATTGATTTTGAATTGGGGAATAAAATCACTGGCAGTGGTTTTCCTGTTTACAAAAATAAAGGAGCCAAACTGCAAAGGGCATTGATACAATATTTTTTGGAGTATAATACCAAAGCTGGTTACATTGAATACATGCCGCCATTAATGGTGAATGAAGCCACAGCCTATGGCACTGGTCAGTTACCAGATAAAGAAGGCCAGATGTATCATGTAACTGCAGATGAATTTTATTTGATCCCTACAGCCGAAGTCCCGGTAACAAATATTTATCGCGATGTGATTTTGAAAGAAGCTGATTTACCAATTAAAATGACTGCGTATACTCCATGCTTTAGAAGAGAAGCAGGCAGTTATGGAAAAGATGTTCGCGGATTAAACCGCCTGCACCAATTTGATAAAGTTGAAGTGGTTCAACTGGTGCATCCTGAAAAAAGCTACGATGCACTGGAAGACATGGTGAGCCATGTAGAAAGGCTGGTTCAGTCTTTGGAACTGCCCTATCGCATTTTACGATTGTGTGGTGGCGATATGGGTTTTACTTCTGCACTTACTTATGATTTTGAAGTGTTCAGCGCTGCGCAGGATAAATGGCTGGAGGTAAGTTCTGTTTCGAATTTTGAAAGCTTTCAAACCAACCGGATGAAGATCCGTTTCAAAGACGAAAAAGGTAAAGCACAATTGGCGCATTCTCTCAATGGAAGTTCATTGGCATTGCCAAGAATACTTGCCTGTTTGCTGGAGAACAATCAAACTGAAAATGGAATTCAACTACCTGTTGTATTGCAAGGATATTTTGGAAGTGAGGTGATTTGATATTTAGGCTTGCTAACTTTTTGTTAGGATAATTCATTGTTAAAGCAGAGCTCTATGTTCTGCTTTTTCTTTTTGTGTTTTCAACTTAGTACTCTAAAACAAACGCTTTATGGAAAGATTTACACTCACAACTATCGTCATTCTATTATTTGCTTCTATTACAAAAGCACAAATCACAAAGGGTTCTTTTTATTTGGGCGGAAGCGTTGGAGCTTCCAGCACTAAACAAAAAAATAACAACTCTTCAACGGAAGGAAAGTCCACATGGTTTGCAGTAAATCCTGCGCTTGGAGTTGCAGTTAAAAGCAACTTAGTAGCAGGCATTGACCTGAATTATCTTCATGGCAGCATTGAAAACTTTTCAGGGAATCAGGACAACAAACGTAAGGGTTACGGATCAGGTATTTTCTTGAGAAAATATTTTCCAATTTCAAATCGATTTTACGTTTTTGGCCAAACCGGCTTGGGTTACTTATCCCAGAAATACGAATACCTTCAATCTCCAGGATATTCATACACATCAACTAACAAGCAGCATTCGGTGTCTGCAAATATCTACCCGGGTGTAGCCATTCATGTTTTTAAATCGCTCTATTTTGAGGCAGCTTTTAATGACCTACTGCAGATCGGATATTCAACTTCAACCAATACCGGAAATTCTAATGGTTCAACCGATACTTGGAAACAAAAAGATTTCGGAATCCGAAGCAGTTTGTCGAACGGCAGTTATCTGAATATTGGTATAAGATTCATCATTCCAAAAAAATAACTTTCACCTATGGAAATTGAATTGCAGCCTTGTGCTGCATTTTTTTTGCGCTCATACGAAAATATCGCTCCCGTTTTGACGTTTAATATCAAGGCCTTGTTAAACTCTTTACTCAGTTTTAAGTCAGAAACCAAATTTCTTTTGATGGTCTCCAATCAACTCAGGAATCAGCATCTGATGTGGCGTGCTGGTTTTGGTCCGGCAGCCGACCAGTTAGACCAGTTAAAAAGGATAACCCCGGTTCAATTATATAAAGCCCTCCAAAAGGCATCCTCAAAAAAAGCTGAATACCTCGATGCTGCTGATGATTATTTGAAAGGATTGATGAAGGGCATCCAGAATGAGGGTATGCGCAAAAAAGAATTGGAAAGAGATGAACGAAAAAACTTCCAGCAACAAAGCCGCCAGGCAGTAAAAGACCTGAATTTGTTATGGCTTGAAAATATGGTGGACAGCGACCAGCAACTTCGCGAGAAAATGGCTTTCTTCTGGCATGGTCATTTTGCTTCAAGAAACCTCAATGTTTTTTTTCAGCAACAACTGTTAGATGTAATCCGTCAGAATGCCCTGGGTAGTTTCAGAGATCTTTTGCATGAAGTTTCGAAAAGTGCTGCCATGCTGAATTTTTTGAACGCTAATCAAAACCGTAAAGATCATCCTAATGAAAATTTTGCCCGCGAAGTAATGGAGCTGTTCGCTGGGACGAGGCAACTATTCCGAGCACGATGTAAAAGAAGCAGCAAGGGCATTCACCGGTTGGGGAGCTAATCTTAAAGGCGAATTTGTCTTCAGAAAAATGACTCATGACAATGACACCAAAACAGTATTGGGCAAAACCGGAAACCTGGCTGGTGATGCTGTACTGGATATTTTATTGGAACAAAAACAAACAGCAAACTTTATTACGCAAAAGATCTATCGCTTTTTTGTAAATGAAAATGTAGACAAAGAAAAAGTAAGCTGGTTATCTAACCGATTTTATCAGTCGGATTACAACATTTCAAAACTGATGGAAGATATTTTTACTTCCGACTGGTTTTATGATGAAAAAAATATCGGTGTCCGAATTAAATCTCCGATTGAATTGATCGCAGGCATTCGCCGCATGCTTCCAATGAAACTTCAAAATGAAGATGCACAACTTTTGGTTCAAAGAGTGCTGGGACAGGTTTTATTTTATCCGCCCAATGTTGCAGGATGGCCGGGAGGAAAAAGCTGGATCGACAGTTCAACGCTGATGATGCGTATGCGTCTGCCACAAATGTTTAACGACACCGATGAATTTAATGTAAAGCCAAAAACCGATGATGACCAGATGATGGGAAGAATGGATGATGACAAACCAACTTACAAAGGCAACAAAGGATTAGGAAAAATTGGCAAACCGACCAATGCAGAAATTTCATGGGAAGATTATTTGAAGCATTTTACTTCAACTCCCAGCGAACAAATTTTGGACGCTTTGAATAGTTGCCTGCTGCAAATAAAACCTTCTTACAGTGCTGATGTAATTAAACATTATGTTGATAAAAAAAACCGTGACTCTTATTTGAAAACAGCAACAATACAAATTATGAGTACGCCGGAATATCAGATGTGTTAATGTGCAGGTATGCAAATGTGCAAATGAATAATTGTCATTAAAAGCAATTCCATGCTAATCAAACGCAGAGAATTTTTACAGGTTGGATCGCTGGCAACAGCATCCTTTTTTGTTCCGAAGTTTTTAAAAGCTTTTGAAACAGGACAGGCTGTCCCGCCGGGAGATAAAGTTGCAGTAATACTTCAACTCAGTGGTGGAAACGATGGATTGAACACTGTGATCCCTGTTCGCAATGATATTTATTACAAGTCAAGACCCAAGCTGGGAATTGAAAAAACAAAAGCATTGTCCATCACCGATGAAGTTGGATTGCATCCGGAGCTAACCGCCTTTGCTGATGCATTTCACAATGGTGATTTGGGAATTTTAAACAGTGTTGGCTATCCCAATCCCGATCGTTCGCATTTCCGTAGCATGGATATCTGGCAAACCGCTAGCACAAGTAATGAATATCTTTCTTCGGGCTGGATTGGAAGATACCTTGATGCCCAATGCAATGGTTGCGGAAAGCCTACACAGGCGTTGGAGATCGATGATATTTTAAGCCTGGCATTGAAAGGTGAAGAAATGAATGGTTTGGCATTTAAAGATCCAAAACGTTTGTTTGGAACGAGCAATGAAATTTTTTTTAAAGACATTTCATCTCAACATACTGACCACCACGATGAAAAGCCTGTAGACTATTTATACAAGACAATGGCAGAAACGCTTTCATCCGCCGACTATATTTTCAAACAATCAAAACTGCATCCCTCTTCGGCTGAATATCCCAATACCAATTTGGGGAGAGACCTGAAAACAATTGCATCGTTAATTTATTCGGACATCAACACCAAAGTATATTATGTTTCATTGGGAAGTTTTGATACACATATCAACCAGCAAATGCAGCAGCAACGTTTATTCAAAGAGATGAACGATGCCGTTGGCAGTTTTATAAAAGATCTGAAAACAAACAACCGTTTCAATGACGTATTGTTCTTTACGTTTTCCGAATTTGGAAGAAGGGTTTCGCAAAATGCAAGTGGCGGCACTGATCACGGAACGGCCAACAATATGTTTTTAATTGGTGGTGGTTTAAAACAAAAAGGCATTATCAATGCTATGCCCGATTTGAATGATTTGGATGAAGGTGATTTGAAATACAAAGTTGATTTCAAAAACATGTATGCAACAGTTTTAAATAAATGGCTGAATGCAGATGATGAAAAAATTTTGGGAAAGAAATTTGATCAATTGAAATTCCTGTAGGGACATGTCACCGGCATGTCCTATCACCCGCATGTCCGGTATGTACATTATTCATCAGGATTTGCCGTTGGCAAATCCCTACGCAGTTTATCCTGTTCCCAATTCGCCGGATTGTTAATGATGTAATTTTCGATCGCCCAATATTCTTTGTTATCCCTGATCACACGGTCATAAAATCGGCCCTGCCACTCAAAATCACCAAATCCGTTTTCATAGCACCATTTTTTCACCCTTCCTTTATAATGATTGACAATTACTGAAACAGAACCTGCCACGGGTTTACCATATTGATTGGTACTTTCTGAAGAAAAGGAGCTGTTTTTTATTTCAATAATACAATGCACATGATTTGGCATTACGATGAACTCATCCAAAAAAACATTGGGTCAGTTTTGAGAAATCTCCTGCAGATAACAGGCTGCCCTATTACCAATCTCCAAATAACCCATGAAGCCCTTCCTGATTTCTCCAAAGCAGCAAATAAAATTTTTTACGCAGATGGTGATGAAATATGCATTGGCCGATGAATAATCGAAATTACGCAGTCGTATGTGTTTGCGTGTTGGCATACGTAGGGACATGCCAACGGCATGTCCTGTAATTTATAATAATTATTTGCCGTTGGCAATATCAGGATTTGCCGTTGGCAAATCCCTACGGTTGGATGCTATCCGGTACAATACAAATGCCATGAATGCAAAAAATGCCACACCAAGCAGGTAATATCCAAACTCCCCCATTGTATGCGTTAAACTTTCTTCGAGGTTGATGGATTTCATTGCCGGCTCGAAAAACACCGTTAATATGGCTACAATCACACCAAACAAAGCACCTCCCGCAACCAATCCCGTAGCAAATAAATTTCCTTTACCCAGGTCTTCTTCTTCAGGGGCCACTTTAATTCCTCTTCTTTTTTCACGCAACTCTACCAAACCTTTTACAGCGCCGCCAATAAAAATGGGAAGCGTTGTGGAAAGAGGTAAATACGTTCCTACTGCAAATGACAAAGATTTAATTCCGCAGAGCTCCAATGTCACTGCAATGAAAACTCCAACTAACACAAATTGCCAGTCAAGGTTGAATGATAAGATTCCTTTTATCAAAGTGGCCATTAATGTTCCTTGTGGCGCAGGATAACTGCTGTC
>JAGIAB010000175.1 GCA_017745135.1 Flavisolibacter sp. | reverse complement strand
AAATGGTATAGGTTTTTGATTGGCGCTTATACCCGGGCCAATAAACAGCTTGCTTCGTTTTGTAAGAGTGAAGTTCCTAAAGATGTGAGCACAAAACTTCAATATATTGATGCCATTTTAGAAAGTAAACGGTTGGAAGGAACGCTAAAGGATCATGAAATCCTGATAAAAGATTTATTCCGCAGTCGCTGGCAAAGATTAAAAACCGACTGGAATGCGCTCAAGGCATGTTTTGAGTATTTAAAAACGGTTCATCAACAGGTGATAGAGGAAAGCTGCCCCAAAGAACTACTCCATTATTTAGAAAAACAGGAAAAGCCGGTCATTGCCAAACAGTATTATGAGAGCTTAAGTGTGTGCCTGGGCGAACAGGGAAAATACATACAGGAAGTTGTTGACAAGCTACAACTTGATGAAGGATTGCGTTTTGAAAAAACCTTGCTTCACCAGCTTTTTATTAACCAGGAACATTTGTTTGATGACTGGATAAATCAACTGCCGGAACTACAATTGTCGATATCATGGAATAACCTGGTGGATGTTGCGAAGGAAGAAAATTTGCAGTGCCTTACCAATGCCGGCACCCACTGGGCACAGGCTAAGGATTTTTTGAAGCTGGCCTTGCAGAAGACCTGGTATGAATACCTGGTGGAGCAGGCCACCAACCAGTTTCCGGCACTTAGAAAATTTGAACGGAGCACACATGAAGAAGTGATTAAGCAATTTAAACAGCTTGACGAACTGAGCCTGCAATACAACCGGGCAATGGCTGCTCTGAAACACTGGGAAGCGCTACCCAACCTGGAAGCAGGAGGACAGGTTAGAATTTTAAAAGGAGAATTTAACCGCAAGGCAAAGCATATGGCGATCCGCAAATTGATGCAGGAAGCGGGTTTGGCGATACAGGCCATTAAGCCAGTGTTTATGATGAGCCCTTTATCCATTGCCAATTTTTTAGCACCGGGTGCACTTGAATTTGACCTGGTAATTTTTGATGAAGCGAGCCAGGTAAGACCTGTAGAGGCTTTGGGCGCTATACTCAGAGGAAAACAACTGGTGGTGGTTGGTGATACGAAACAATTGCCACCTACCAGCTTTTTTGATACGCTGAATGATAGTGTGGAAGATGAAGAAAATGTGACGGCGGACCTGCAAAGTATTTTGGGTATGTGCGATGCACAGGGAGCCCATCAAAAGATGCTGCGGTGGCATTACAGAAGCCGTCATGAATCCCTAATTACACTTTCTAACCATGAATTTTACGAGAACCGCCTGGTTGTATTTCCAAGCCCTGGTTCGAAGCATAGAATGGGTTTGGTGTTTCATCATCTGGCCGACACGGCTTACGATCGCGGACAAACGAGAACCAACCCGAAGGAAGCAGAATATGTAGCTCAAAAAGTAATAGAGCATGCGCAAAAGAACCCAAAGCAAAGTTTGGGTGTGGTAGCGTTTAGCAGTGCACAGCGGGAAGCTATTGCCAATGCCCTGGAATTAAAGAGAAGGGCGAACCCTGGGCTTGAAGATTTTTTTAAGGCCCATAGTGATGAACCGTTTTTTGTAAAGAACCTTGAGAATGTACAAGGTGATGAACGCGATGTGATCTTCATTAGCATTGGTTATGGCAAGACGAAAGAAGGGTATTTGAGCATGTCGTTTGGGCCTCTGAATAACGATGGCGGCGAAAGACGGTTGAATGTTTTGATAACCAGGGCTAAGCTTCGCTGCGAAGTATTTACCAACATAACAGCCGCCGATATTGATGTAAGCAAAACACAAAAGCGGGGCATTACCGCACTGAAAAGCTTTTTGCATTTTGCACAATTTGGAAAGCTTGATATGGCGGAAGAAACGGAACAACCATTTGAGAGTCCTTTCGAGGAAAATGTAGCATCGCAATTAACCAAACTTGGTTACACCGTCAGGCAACAGGTAGGTTCACAAGGATTTTATTTAGACCTGGCTATTGTTGATCCTGAACACCCGGGCCGGTATTTACTGGGCATTGAGTGCGATGGTGCTGCTTATCATTCGGCACGGTCGGCCAGAGACCGGGACCGCTTACGCCAACAAGTGCTGGAAGGCATTGGATGGAAAATACACCGGATATGGAGTACCGACTGGTTTCGATATCCGGAAAGAGAATTGAAACGTGTGGTGGAAGCCATAGAGAAGGCCAAACAAGTTTTTTATTTAGACGATGAAATAGAAGAACAATACACCATTGAAACCAGTTTTTCGAGAGAAGAAACGGAAGAAGAAAAAACAGATGTGCCCTGCTACCAAATGGCAAAACTACCAACAGAGCTTGCAATGAAAGAGCTGCACCTGAACAGCGTGGGTAAATTTGCGGGCTGGATTGAAGATGTTGTTAAAGTGGAAAGCCCCGTTCATTTTGATGAAGTGGCCCGAAGAATTGTGGAAGCAGCCGGTATTACCCGCATTGGCCCGAGAATACGATCACAACTGCAGCTTGCGGCCAGGTTTGCAGAGGGTTCGAAGCGAATTAAAATTGCAGGTGATTTTCTTTGGGACAGCGGAATGGAAGTTCCGGTGCTTAGAAACAGGGCGGCCTTCCCTCCCACTTCCAAAAAAATTAAGTTTATTGCCCCTGAGGAACTTTTATTAGCCGTTGAAAAAGTGGTTAAGGACTCTATCGCTATTGAGCCGCATGCAGCGGTGCCTTTCATTGCAAAACTGCTTGGGTTTTCGAGGGTGACGGAGGATATGAAAGAGGAGATTTTGAATGCGATCAGGGGTTCGCTTACAGCAAACAGAATAGTAAGAGATGGAGAATTGCTTAAAGTGGCAGAAGTACGTTAGTCAACTCATGGCTGGCCAGTTTGATGCCAGTTAACCTGCAGGCAGCTAACCATTTATGTGGGTTAAGCTAAAGAGTTCTCATTCGTGTGTTTGGAGGGGCTTGGGCTTAAACGGAATTTGTCCTTCTTCCGTTTTCAAAAACCATGTTGCCACATAAGCAGTAAATATTGCAAACAAGTTTACGGTGTATTGTATCAACGATTAATTCTCCGTGGGTATCTTTCAGATTGGCCACTTCATTGAAATAAAAACAAGGACAACCGAATTTAAAAATTGCAGTAAACTAAAATGGCTGAGGACCTCCTCAACCATTTTAGTGTTGGTATCATGCTTACTGTATAGAAACCAAATGTTGGTAGAATTAAACTGCTTTCAAACGATGCATGATCAGTAGTACCGGTACTCTTTACAGGACCTCGTTCCTGATTTTATTTTTGTTATGCAGGGATAATTCATTGATTATTGCTTCATTTTCACAAATACCGGATTGGAATAAAACCAAAGGTCAGCCCATGCCTCTTCTGCTCCGTCAATGCCCAGGTGCTTTGTGGCCAGTGAATCGGCCAGCGGATTTCCTGCAGCATCCGTTTCATATGGCGTACCGGGCAAATGATTGGCGCCACGAACCCTGAAGTAGAAATCTTTGGTTGGGTTTTTTATGGTGTACCGTATTTCGTTCCAGCCCCCGTTTTGTTTCCAGTCGGCAGCCGTAAATAGTTTTTCCACCTTGGCAGAAGGGTTTGTGTCATTCTCAAATTCGGGTGTTCCAGGCTGCGTCATTGCTGTTATATCTCCGGTGATGAGGTGCACCATTTTTACTTCGGGAAGGGTGTTGTTGAAATTGGGTTTGCTGGTTTGAAATCGGATAACAATCTCCACCGGAAGACCGGGTTTAGTATTCAAGGTTTGTCCTAAGGTGGCCGTCTTTCCGCCTTGTACAGCCGTTACCTCCAGTGCGTTGATCAACCCGCCGTTGCAAACATACATATTGCCGCTGCGCATGCCCTCCAGGATAGACAGTGGATCAGTGGTATCTTTTGCGTATATCCATGTACGGTGGTATTCACCGGGCCAGAAATCGCTTGACATGCCATGGAAATCGGAACTGGCCACCAGCCAGAACCGGCGTCCTTCTCCCAGCAGGGCATCCCAGGTGCCGCCCACCTCGGATGCATAATAACCCACCCCTCCGTATGTGCCACCACCAGCAGCATGTTGCGGATAGAAGATGGCCCGTAAGGTATTCTTCTGGTGGCCGGGTATGCCCTCAAAGCCAAA
Organism: Flavisolibacter sp.; assembly: GCA_017745135.1. Classification (GTDB taxonomy): domain Bacteria; phylum Bacteroidota; class Bacteroidia; order Chitinophagales; family Chitinophagaceae; genus Flavisolibacter. The sequence continues at coordinate 2,542 of JAGIAB010000175.1, read as the reverse complement.
CGCTACGTCAGGACCAGCGTTGTTGAAATGTCTAAGGTCACCCACCTTAACATCACCACCTCTTTCCGGGTGGGCTACAAATGCCCAACTGTTGTACCGGTGATGTTTCATCAGCCACTGGATGGCGGCAGCCGTTGCTTCCCTTCTTTGAGCAGGAGAAAGCAACTCTCCATTACCGTTTTTTCTGCCATTCATTTTTACAAGGCCTTCCGCAGGCCCGCCGGCTGTATCCAGGTCGCTGTAATCAAACTGGTATTCAAACATAGAGATGGGTAGCCCGCTGTTGGCAATGATGCCGGTAGTGGTATGGCTTGTACTGGGCGAGTTCCATTCAAGCCCCTGGATATAATGGCGACCGGGATTATTTTTTTGAAAAGCAGCCACCCTGGGATAAGAATATTCCAGTAATTCCTGCCAGCGCCACATTTGACGGTTACCATTTTTATCCACGCCGGCATCCACGCCTTTAAAGACCGTTCCCGGAATATTGTCCCATACCCGTCCATCATAATCCCGCGGGTAGCAGCCTCCATGATCGGTATTCAGCATAAAATTAGATCCATAATAGGCGCCCCGTGTATAAACTGAATCCAAAGGATAACCGCCATCTGAAAAATGGCTGTGTTCATGAAAATCGCCGGTTACCCAACCTGCTTTATGTTGAGTAGCTGAACGGGGGGTGGTCAAATGAGAACAGGAAAAAATCAATCCACTTAAAAGAAATGTACCTGCAACCAAAAAAGGTAAACGCATGATGACTTGTTTTTTAGTATGAAAAATGGTTAATCCGCCATTCGTTTTTCAGACGAGCGGGGCGCAATAAAATGCTTGCGCAGCCAAAGGGCCGGCGGGCGGCAAGCTAGGAAGGAGGTGTTACCGAATCGTTACGCAATTTTTAATTCTTCCTTCTCTTTTTCTACTACAATCCGTTTCGTTTTTCATAACCGTTCGGTAATAACAGGTTCACATTTCCTTAATACGCTTCTCTCAGATTTGCAACCGGAATCAATCTTCCTTTATTTTCTAACTGTTCACCGGTTATTGCTCTCTGTGATCATTGGGTGAAAAAAAATGAGTGATGAAAAAAATTTACCTTGTCTTATGCCTGCTCCTGTCTTTGTATTATCAGAATTCAGTTGCACAATCAAAATCTTCCTTGCAGGGAAAAATCATTTCCAGGGAAGGTACGCCACTAAGCGGCGCGTCTGTAAACGTTCGGTTTAATAATCAGGTAGCAGGTGGTGCTGCATCTGATGATGCAGGGAACTTCATTGTTTCCAACCTGGAAACAGGAAAAAATTATCTCGTTGAGGTCAGCCTGGTGGGGCATCAAACTATCGCCCGGCAAATCGCTATCAACTCCGGTTCTAACCAGGTTACCCTTGTCCTTACACCTTCTGCAACGGGTATGCAGGAAGTGGTTGTTACTGCTTTGGGCATCAAACGTGCTGAAAGAAACCTGGGGTATGCAGTGACACAATTAAAGTCGGAAGAAATAGCCACCAATAAAACCATCAATATACAAAGTGCCCTTGCAGGTAAGGTGGCCGGTGTGGATATTGGCGAATCGGCCAATGGTCTGGCGGGTTCTAAAAGGGTGGTGATTCGTGGCATTTCCACAATTTCTACCTCAGGAAACTCCTCACCGCTTTGGGTGATTGACGGAGTGCCCATTAGCTCATCCAATTTTGGCCGTAACAATGATGCAGGCGGTGGAATTGATTATGGCGACGGCCTGTCTATGTTGAATCCCGATAATATTGAAAGCATTTCTGTATTAAAGGGCAATGCAGCCGCAGCCCTTTATGGTTCCCGTGCTTCCAATGGCGTCATTCTCGTTACTACAAAAACAGGTAAGTCCTCCAGAAAAGATTTAGTCGTGGAGCTCAATTCATCCCTTACCAATTCACGTATAGTGGATATGACCAACTGGCAATATGAATACGGACAGGGCCGGGATGGTAAAAGACCAGTTAGTCAGCAAGAAGCGCTGGTGGTAGGGGCTTCTTCCTGGGGTGAAAAACTGGACGGCAAACCCACGGTACAATTTGACGGCGTGGAAAGGCCATATGTGGCGCAAAAAAATAATCCCCGCAATTTTTATTCAGACGCCCTGTTGTATACCAATACCCTTTCTCTTTCAAAAAACACGGACAACCACAATTACCGTTTGTCTGTTGGACAAACAGATAGCAAAGACTTTGTGCCCAGTGGTGTGTACAAGAAAAGAAATGCTTCCCTGAATGCCAGCACCAGGTTTGGCAAGGCCACTGCTACGGTGAATTCTATGTACATGATTGAAAAAGTAAAGAACCGGCAGAATATAGGTGGTAATGTCCACAATGCCCATTACACACTTATTCATCTTCCTACCAACCTGAATGTGTTGGATCTGAAACCGGGATACCTGCCGGGCGGATCGGAAAAAATATTTACCGAGGGTGCCATTACAAACCCTTATTTCGTCATAGACAGAATGTACGAAGAGGATACCAAAAACAGGTTGGTGAATTCATTGGGCCTTCGCTATGATATCCTGGAT
>JAGIAB010000174.1:3459-10085 GCA_017745135.1 Flavisolibacter sp. | reverse complement strand
CATCGGCCATTCCATTTTTTCCATCGAGCCCGTTGGCTAATTTTCCATCTGTAAAAACATTTGGAAAATCTCTGTATGCCATCAACAAATGATACGTGGCGTTTGCAGACGTTGTGGAATATTGAAGATAATCACTGGCATCATGCCAGCCACCAACAACATCAATGCGTGTACTGTCTTTAATGCCTGCTTTTTCCCCGTACAATACATATCCATCATGAGTATGGCAACTGTCTTTCAGGAAAGGATTGAAACCCGTACGTTGTTGCCTCATGTACCGCAAACAAAAATCAGCAGCGCCATCATAAACATTTTCCTCAATTCTGAATTCAGGCGATTTTATTTTACCAACCTGCAAATAATATTTACCGGACTTTTTGAAAGAAGAAAAATTCAAACGGTAGGTTTGGGAAAAAGGTCCATACGCACCAAATGCTTTTCCGGCAGCAGCACTGAAAGCAATTTTCCTTGTTTCTGCATCAATGAGTTGAAAGGTTTTGATGCCATCATTTGATTTTGAGCACCACACGGCAACTTTTACTCCTTTGGGTTGATAACCCAAATAGTTAACACGTATCCATGTGTTTTGTTCCGGATCTTTTTTTACGAAGGAAAAAAAAGCAACAAGCAGTAAAATGGTAGTGGAGGATGCAAGCAATTTCATTTAGGGAATTTACAAAATTGCTGAATAGAAAATACAGAACGTACAAGAGTGCACATTCGCGGAGTTTATCCTGACGAAGGAAGGGCTCAGTGTAAACTGTGCAAGGGAAGTTTCATAGCAGTAATGCAGATTGGTTCAAAATATTTTTTATTGTTTAATCACCCTGGCAAATTCAGAGTGCAAACATTCTCTCTCAAAGCTGTAAACTATAAACTTCTCTTACTTTTGACAACCTAAATTCTTCACCATGAAACTGGTTTCTTATCTCAAAGAAGATCGTGATCAACTGGCTGTTTTAATAAATGATTTATTGTATGATATGGAGTACCTGCATCCTGATCTTCCTAATTCAATGAGCATGTTTTTAAATTATTGGGAAGATGTTTTGCCTATAGCCCAGGAAGGTGTGCAGATGATAGAAGAAGGAAGGATCGCACAAGGGAAAGGTATTCCTTTTGATAGCGTTGAAATACTGGCGCCGGTTCCATTGCCCACTTCGTGCAGGGATGGATATGCATTTCGCCAGCATGTGGAAGCCGCAAGAAGAAACCGAAAGGTTGAAATGATCCCGGAGTTTGATCAATATCCTGTTTTTTATTTTACCAACCATCACACCATTAAAGGAGCGGGAAACATCAATTGTATGCCTGACCATTTAGAAAAGCTGGATTTTGAACTGGAAGTTGCCATTGTTATTTGCAAGCAGGGAAAAAATATTAAAGCGGAAGAAGCCGATGAATATATTGGCGGCCTAATGATCATGAATGATTTTAGTGCAAGGCGATTGCAGATGGAAGAAATGCTTTTAAACCTGGGGCCTGCAAAAGGTAAAGATTTTGCTACCACGATTGGTCCGTGCCTGGTGACGTTAGACGAATTGGAACCATTTGAAGTTCCCTGCCAAGAAGGTCATGTTGGTAAAAGCTGGAATTTAAAAATGGTGTGCAGGGTAAACGATGTGCAAGTAAGTGAAGGCAATTTAAGTGATATGCATTGGACTTTTGCAGAGATCATTGAACGGGCATCTTATGGTGTGGATTTGTATCCGGGTGATATCATCGGAAGCGGAACGGTTGGAACCGGCTGCTTTTTAGAATTGAATGGAACAGGGAAACTTAATGATCCGGCTTACCAGGAACAGTGGTTACAAAATGATGACGTGGTAGAATTAGAAGTTGATGAATTGGGAATTTTATCCAACACCATTGTGGCAGAAGAAACTGATTGGAGTTTGTCTGAACCATGATTTGGGTAGATTGAATAGATTTTAAGAGAAAAGAAAAGTCTCACAAACCGTGAGACTTTTCTTTTATGATGAATCTTATCTTTCCTGTTAATCCTTACATCTACCCAAATCATGGTTCAGACTATACTCTTACTTTATTCATTTTACGCACAGTGGCGCCTCCTTTATTTTTCACTTTGCCCATCATAGAATCTTTCACCTTCAAATCTTTTTCGGCATTCACTTCGGCGTTGCCGACGCCGTCGTTTTCAATATTCATGCTTTGAACAACAAAATTGCCGGCTTCAAAAGAACCAACTCCTTTGTTTTTCACAACCGCTTCGGTAGCCTTGCCGCTTAGCTTTACATTGCCAACACTTTTGCTGTCGAGGTTTAGTTTTTTTGCGGTAAGATTTAGATCAACATTACCTACATTCTTTGTCTCCAGATCGAGATTATCAAAAGAAAGTTGTTCATCTGATGCCACATTGCCGACTGTTTTTAATTCCAACTCTTTTAAGTTTTTGAAAGTTACATACACCTTCATCTTGCTCTTTCCCTTAAGGTTTTTGTTGTTTAATTTATCCATATCAATGACGAGCTTATTGCCATCATTACGAACATTGAAATATTCCTGAAGATTTTCGTCCGCCTCTATTTTGACGCTTTCTTTGTTGCCTTGTGATAATCTTAATTCATAAACGCCGCTTGCCTTTAGGGCATCAAAAGAAGATACGTTTACTTCACGGGTTGTCAGTTTTCCGTTGCCTTCAATGGTTTCTTTGGTTTTGTTTTTATCCTGTGCATGCATTGTGATTATAAACAAGGCAGCTAATGATGCTAAAAGAAATTTTTTCATACTCAATGATTTTAAGTTTATGGTTTATAACGAAAGTCTTCGTATAACGAAGTAAGTTTTTAATTGTTACAGGAAAACTTCTAAAAATTATCAACGGCAGAATGATGGGCTGAAAGGTTGAAAGCTGTTTGTCGGCTGTTTTGTGCAAATTGCAGCCATGGTTTTTGATCTTTCCCAATTGACGACAGCAGAGAAACAATATTATTTGCAACATGTGATTGCTCCACGGCCAATTTGTTTTGCTTCTACTATTGATAAGGAAGGAAATGTGAACCTGAGCCCATTCAGCTTTTTCAATATGTTCTCTTCCAATCCGCCCATTGTTATCTTTTCACCATCAAGAAGGGTGCGGGATAATACTACCAAGCATTCCCTGCAGAATGTATTGGAGGTTCCTGAGGTAGTGATCAATATTGTTAGCTATGATATAGTACAACAAGCCTCTCTATCAAGCTGCGAATACCCCAAAGGCGTTGACGAATTTGAGAAAGCTGGCTTTACTAAAGAACCCGCAACCATTGTAAAACCTCCGATGGTAAAAGAGAGCAAAGCAAAAATGGAATGTAAGGTTCTTGAAATAAAATCATTAGGTGATCAGGGCGGCGCAGGTAACCTGGTTATTTGCGAAGTATTGCGTTTGCATATAGATGACAGTTTACTCACCGACAATAAAAATTTCGATCAAACAAAACTTGAACACGTGGCAAGATTAGGAGGTGACTGGTACTGCCATGTTTCAAAAGAAAATTTATTTAAAGTGCCTAAACCAAACATCAAACTGGGGATTGGTTTTGATGCCTTGCCCGATAGCATTCGAAACAGTAAAATTCTTACCGGCAATCAATTGGGCCAATTAGCCAATGTTCATGAAATGCCTGTAGTGCAGCCTTCATTCGATGATGAACATTTGAAAAACATCATCCAGTATTTTTCTGTCAACCCGGATGAGATGGGAAAGGAATTGCATGCATACGCCGCACGGTTATTAGATGAAGGAAAAGTTGACGAAGCCTGGCAGGTTTTATTGGCCGATGTATAGTTTGGAAGGTTTGATTATGCTTTCAGGCTTTGTTTCCTGTTTTCAATGCAACCTGAAACCTTACAAAAAATAGCAGTGATTGAACCGTATCCTTTTTCCTTCCTTACATCCTCAATCCTTAATTTTGCGCTTCATTCAAAAGAACTATGCAAACAGCGCATTTATCAGAGCAGGAACTAGTACGCCGTGAAAAATTAGAAGAACTAAAAAAGCTGGGTATCGATCCTTATCCCGCGGCCTTATATCCTGTTGATAATTATTCAGCCGAGGTCAAGGCTTCCTTCAAAGATGAACATGCAGAGGAATTGAATCACGTATGTTTAGCTGGCAGGATCATGAGTGTTCGTGATATGGGAAAGGCGAGTTTTGCTGTGTTACAGGATTCGCATGGACGAATTCAAATTTATGTTCGCAAAGATGATCTTACCAAAGACGGAGATACCAGTTTATATGATATTGTTTGGAAAAAGCTTTTAGATATCGGCGATTTTATTGGGGTGAAGGGATTTGTATTCCGAACAAAAACAGGTGAAATATCCATTCATGTAAAAGAACTTACGTTTCTGGCCAAATCACTTCGTCCTCTGCCAATTGTAAAGGAAGCAGAAGGACAAACATTTGATGCCGTAACCGATCCGGAATTCAAATACCGCCAGCGTTATGCCGACCTGGTGATCAATCCTGCAATTAAGGAAACATTTGTAAAGCGAACAACCCTGATCAACTCCATCCGTGAGTTTTTAAATGAGCATGGTGCACTGGAAGTGGATACACCTGTTTTGCAAAGTATTCCTGGTGGAGCTGCGGCTCGCCCGTTTATTACACATCACAATGCATTGGATGTTCCGTTTTACCTGCGTATCGCAAACGAGTTGTATTTAAAACGTTTGATCGTTGGTGGATTTGACTGGGTGTATGAGTTCAGCCGCAACTTCCGCAACGAAGGAATGGACAGAACACACAATCCTGAATTCACCATCCTGGAATTTTATACCGCTTACAAAGATTACCTGTGGATGATGAATGTAACAGAGCGATTGCTGGAAAAAACAGCGATCGATGTTTGCGGCACAACAGATGTACAGGTAGGTGATAAGATCATTTCTTTCAAAGCGCCTTTTAAAAGAATTTCTATTTACGATGCGATAAAAGAACATACCGGTTTTGATGTAAGTGAAATGAATGAAGAAGGCTTGCGTGAAGTATGCAGGCAGTTGCATCTCAGCGTTGACAACACAATGGGCAAAGGAAAATTGATCGATGAAATTTTCGGAGAAAAATGCGAAGACCATTATGTGCAGCCGACATTTATCATCGACTATCCGGTTGAAATGAGTCCATTAACGAAAAAACACCGCAGCAAGGCGGGATTGGTTGAACGCTTTGAACTTATGATCAACGGAAAGGAAATTGCCAATGCTTACAGTGAGCTAAACGATCCGATTGATCAACGGGAACGTTTTGAAGAACAAGTTCGTTTGATGGAAAGAGGTGATCTGGAAGCCATGTATATCGATCATGATTTTTTAAGAGCATTAGAGTATGGTATGCCGCCAACATCAGGCATCGGAATTGGGATTGATCGCCTGTGCATGTTGTTAACCAATCAACCTTCAATACAGGATGTTTTGTTGTTCCCGCAAATGAGGCCGGAGAAGTTTGGGAATGATGCCGAGAATCCCAATGCAGATACCGTGCTGATTAAAGAGTAATTTTTTAAAGAAAAGATATTGGCTAAAGCTTGTGTCGTCACAAGCTTTTTTGTTTTCCGGGAATATGAAGGGTTTGTTCCGCTTCAATCATCCAAAAAAATATCTTTCATTAATTTTTGTTGAGAGTTCACTGCATACTTTTCAAAATCAGTAATGCCTTCCTGTTTCAGTACATCTTCATCAATGAAAAAATTACCTGTGCAATCAGTAGCAGGCCTTCGCAAAATATGACAGGCTGCTTCAGCAACAATTTCGGGAGTGCGGCTCATTTGCATTAAAAAATCCCCGCCCAATAAATTTTGAACGGCTGCAGTTGCAATAGTGGTTTGTGGCCATAAAGCATTGGCAGCAATTTTATGTGGCTTCAATTCTTCTGCCAGTCCTAAAACCATCATGCTCATTCCATATTTAGCAATGGTATACGCTAAATGTTGGGCAAACCATTTTGGATTGAGATTGATCGGTGGGGAAAGATTCAGAATATGAGCATTGGCCGATTTCTTTAAATGAGGAATGCAAGTCTTGCACATAAAAAATGTTCCCCTGATTTCAATATCCATCATCAAATCAAAACGCTTCGGCTCTGTTTGTTCGGTTGGAGTTAAACTAATGGCACTTGCGTTGTTGATCAAAACATCAATCCCGCCAAAAGTTTCAACAGTTTTATTTACCGCTGCTTCAATCCCATCTTCAAAGCGAATATCACACTGAAGCGGCAATACTTTCACTCCAAGCTTTTCAATTTCTTCTGCAGCCGTGTAAATTGTTCCTTCCAGCTTTGGATGCGGTTCTGTTGTTTTTGCAGCAATAGCAATATTGGCGCCTTCCTTAGCTAATCGCAATGCAATTGCTTTCCCAATTCCCCGGCTTCCGCCAGTAATTAAAACTGTTTTGTTTTGTAGTGACATAAGCAGCTCGTTTAAATGAAACTTTGAATAAAAAAATGAACGTCGTACAAGCAAGGCTGTGCTCAAATGGTCCCGCTCAGGCGGGATCGGGATGGGCTACTATTCCGCCTGCTTTGGTTTTGTTTGTATGATCTCATCAATCTTTTGCAATACTTCAGCATTCAATTTCGGCAATACTTCCAATGCTTTTAAATTTTCGGTGAGTTGTTCTTTTTTTGT